>DASZTW010000012.1 GCA_035547835.1 Acidimicrobiales bacterium | reverse complement strand
TCCTGGCGCGTTCGGATCCGAGCGACGTGGCGCGCGTGGAGGATCGCACGTTCATCTGCAGCGTGAGCAAGCAAGACGCAGGGCCGACCAACAACTGGATCGCGCCAGCGGAGATGAAGCGCAAGCTGACGAAGCTGTTCGATGGGTCGATGCGCGGCCGCACGATGTACGTGGTCCCCTTCTCGATGGGGCCGCTCGGCTCGAACATCGCGCATATCGGCGTGGAGCTCTCGGACTCGGCCTACGTCGCCGTCAGCATGCGCACGATGACGCGCATGGGACGCGCCGTGTACGACGTGCTCGGGACGGATGGCGCATTCGTGCCGTGCCTGCACTCGGTGGGCGCGCCGCTCGCGCCAGGACAGAAGGACGTGCCTTGGCCGTGCAACAAGAACGAGAAGTACATCGTGCACTTTCCGGAGGAGCGCGCGATCTGGTCGTATGGCTCGGGCTACGGCGGCAACGCGCTGCTCGGCAAGAAGTGCTTCGCGCTGCGCATCGCGTCGACCATGGCCCGCGACGACGGCTGGATGGCCGAGCACATGCTCATCGTGAAGGTCACCCGGCCCGGCAAGGAGCCCCAGTACGTGGCGGCGGCGTTCCCGTCGGCCTGCGGCAAGACCAACATGGCGATGATGATCCCCACCTTGCCTGGGTGGAAGGTCGAGACCATCGGCGACGACATCGCCTGGATGAAGTTCGGCGCCGACGGGCGCCTCTACGCCATCAACCCCGAAGCCGGGTTCTTCGGCGTGGCACCGGGCACCAGCGAGAAGACGAACCTCAACGCGCTGCGCACCCTCGACGAGAACTGCATCTTCACCAACGTCGCGCACACCGACGACAACGACGTGTGGTGGGAAGGCCTCACCGACGAGCCACCGGCCCACTTGGTCGACTGGAAGGGCAACGAATGGACGCCGGCGAGCGACGCGCCGGCCGCGCACCCCAACGCACGCTTCACCGCCCCGGCCGCCCAGTGCCCCGTGGTCGCCCCCGAGTGGGAAGACCCCGCCGGCGTGCCGATCTCGGCCATCCTGTTCGGCGGTCGGCGGGCCACCAACGTCCCGCTCGTCACCGAGTCGTTCAACTGGCAGCACGGCACGTTCCTCGGCTCGATCATGAGCTCCGAGAAGACCGCGGCCGCCGCCGGCACGATCGGCGAGGTGCGCTTCGACCCGTTCGCGATGCGGCCGTTCATCGGCTACAACGCCGGTGACTACATGAACCACTGGCTCGAGATCGGCGAGACCGGCAACGAAGCCAAGCTGCCCCGCCTGTTCTGGGTGAACTGGTTCCGCAAGGGCGAGGACGGCTCGTTCCTGTGGCCCGGCTTCGGCGAGAACAGCCGGGTGATCGACTGGGTGCTGCGCCGCATCGACGGTGACGCCGAAGCGGTAGACACGCCGATCGGCCGGGTGCCCGCCGCCGGGTCGCTCGACCTGACCGGCCTCGAGGTCGACGAAGCGACCGTCGCCAAACTGGTCGAGGTCGACCCCGAGCTGTGGCGTCAGGAAGTGCCGCTCATCGAGGACCACTTCACGTTCCTGGGCGAGCGGCTGCCGCAGCCGCTGGCCGACGAGCTCCTCGAGTTGGAGAAGCGCCTCGCCAACTGAGCGCCTTCCCGGGCTCGTGCCCGAAGACCGCACCTCGCTGGTGACCGGCGCGTCGCGGGCATCGGCGCGGCCACGGCCGCAGGCACTCGACCGCGCCGGCGCCCGCGTGGCGCGGACGGCACGGTCACGCGACGACCTCGCGGCCATGGCGTCGAGCCTCACCAACGACCCTCCGACGCGGCCAGGTTCGTGACCGGCGAGACCATCGCCGCCGATGGGGGCATGGCCCGCACGTTCGACTTGCACTCGTGGCGGCGTGTGAACGGTGCTCACCGCAGGGCAGCCGAGAGAGGTGGCAACTACGCTGCACGTGTCCGCCGCAGGCCACGCCGAGGAGGCACACGATGGCGGTGAGTGCGTACATCCTCATCCAGACCGAGGTCGGGCGGGCCGCGCAGGTGGCCTCCGAGGTCGGCGGCATCGACGGAGTGGTGAGCTCGGAGGACGTGACCGGTCCCTACGACGTGATCGCCCGCGCCGAGGCCGAGACCGTCGACGAGCTCGGTCGGATGGTGGTGAGCCGGGTGCAGATGATCGACGGGATCACCCGCACGCTCACCTGCCCGGTGGTGCACCTGTAACCAGACCCGGGCTGACCACCGACGGCCGTCGCCGTCAGCCGGCGTCTGCTCCCGCCAGGCCATCGAGCTCCGCCACGGTCCCGGCATCGAGCACGACGTTGCCGGTGGCGACGTTCTGTTCCAGGTGGTCGACGCTCGACGTGCCGGGGATCAACAACGTGTGGGCGTCGTGGTGCAACAGCCACGCGAGGCCGACCTGGGCAGGTGTGGCGTCGAGGCGGGCGGCCGCCGCTACCACCGCCGGATGCTCGCTCACCTTCGGCATGCCGGGGAACGCGGAGCCGAGCGGGAAGAACGGGACCCACGCGACATCGTGCGCGCGGCACAAGTCGAGCATCGGCTCGCCCGCACGGTCGAGCAGGCTGTACGCGTTCTGCACGCACGCGATGCCGGCGGGCAACGCACGGCGCAGGTCGTCGATCGTCACGTTGCTCACCCCGATCGCGCCGATCTTGCCCTCGTCGCGCAGCGCCACCATCTCGGCGAGCTGACTGTCGAGGTCGACGGCCTGGTCGGGGTCGGGGTTGGCGCCGAAACCCGGCTCGATCAAGCGGAGGTTGACCACGTCGACCTGGTCGACCGCGAGCGTCGCCAAGTTGGCCTCGACCCCGGCGCGCAGCTGGTCGGGTCGTTGGGCCGGGATCCAACCGCCGTTGTCATCGCGGTCGCCACCGACTTTGCTCACCAGTACGAGCCCCTCCGGATACGGGTGCAGCGCGGCGTGGATCAGCTCGTTGGACACCCCACGGCCGTAGTACTGCGACGTGTCGATGTGGTCGACGCCGAGCTCGACGGCGCGACGCAGCACCGCCAGCGCCGCGTCGCGGTCGTTCGGCGGGCCCCACACGCCCGGGCCGGGCAGCTGCATGGCGCCGAAACCGATGCGCGCGACCTGGTTCCCGGCCAAGTCCGCACGACCACCGGGTGGGCGCGGCGGACCGTCGGGAGCGGTGGCGGGTTCGTCGGGCATCAGGGCGCCTCCGATAGCTGGCAGGTCAGCGGGTTCCGGGTGTGGCGAGGAACATGGCCCGGATGCCCAAACCCATCAGGAACAGACCCCCGAGGCCGTACAGCAAGTAGCGGTACCGCCACACCTGGGCACGGTAGCTGTAGATGATGGCGACGCCGACGAGCGCGACGAATCCGTAGAAGAGGTGGAACTGGGGGGCATGGCGATGTTGCGCGCTGATGAGCCCGACACCGAGACCCACCTGCACGAAGATCGCCAGCTCCGCGGCGATCGTGTACCACCACAGCACTTTGGTCCGCAGCCACGGCAACCAGTTCGCTGCCAGTGCCCACGCCCCGGCGGTGCCGTTGCCGATGACCACCACCCAGGCCCAGGCCCGGTGCAGATCGAGGAGAACGACTCAGCCCTCGTCGGTGAGCGCTACCTGGTAGCTCCAGAGCTCGCTGTGGGTCGAGACCGGCGGCGGCGCGTCGCCACCCGCGCGCTCCTGGGCGGAGCGGTGGCCGTGACCGAACGACGGCGACTCGAGCCATGCCTGGAACG
This sequence comes from Acidimicrobiales bacterium, assembly GCA_035547835.1. NCBI lineage: Bacteria > Bacillati > Actinomycetota > Acidimicrobiia > Acidimicrobiales > Acidimicrobiales bacterium. The sequence goes on along the minus strand of DASZTW010000012.1, from coordinate 163,869 downwards.
CGGCCTCGTCGCGCCAGCGCGTGACCACCAACCAGACGTTGCGGTCATCGGTGGGTTGCAGCAACTCGAAGCCCTCGAAGCCGTCTTGGCCGTCGACGGCGCCCGCCCGTTTGGCGAACCGGTGGGCCAGCTCCTCGCCCGAGTCGGCAGGGACGGTGATGGCGTTGATCTTGATCACGGTCACGCGCCCCATCCTGCCTGCTGACCGAGCAGCCTGACCAGCGGCGGCGGCAGCGTCACCGCAAGGGTGTGAACAGCTCCGCGGCCAGGCCGGTCGAGGTCGACGACTCGTCGGCCGGGCCGCCGCCGGGGCGCTGGGCGCGGAACCACTCCGTGCCGAACCCCAGCGCGAACGCGTCCTCGGGCATGGCCAACGTGAAGTGCGAGTCGGAGATCTGGCTGCGGTACACGAGCATGGCCGCACGCTTGCGTTGCCAGACGTCGGCGCCGTCGACCCGGTGGGTGACCTCGTCCTCTGAGAGGCCCAGCTCGTCGAGCGGTGGCGGTCCACCGTCGTCGTCGCGGAGCTGCTCCTCGAGCGAAGCGGCGTCGACCTCGTCCAGCAGTTCCGCACGGGCGTCCATCAGGCGCTTGAAGTGGTCACGGTTGATCGTCGCCTCCCACACCACGGGGAGACCGGCGAGCTCCGCGGCGCGGTGGCCGACTCGGTGCACTTGGATGTGGTCGGGGTGGCCGTAGTTGCCGTGGTGGTCATACGACGTGAAGACATCGGGCTGCTCCTCGGCCAGGATCGCCGCCAGCCGGCCTGCCGCGTGGTCGATGTCGGTGCGCCAGAAGCTCCACGGATCGTCGTTGGGGGGACGGCCCATCATGTCGGAGTCGATGTAGCCGAGGAACTCGACACGATCGATGCCCAACACTTCCGCCGACGCGTACGACTCGGCCGTGCGACGCAACGACAGCTGTTCGCCTTCGGCGAGCACACCGGTGACCACGTCGCCGTGCTCACCGCGCGTGGCCACCACCAACACGGTGCGGTGGCCTGCCTCGTTGGCCTTCGCCAGGAGGCAGGCAGTGGTCATGACCTCGTCGTCAGGATGCGCGTGAAAGCAAAGGACGGTACCCATGGGCGTCAGGCGATCGCCCCGATCTCGCGCAGCTTGGCGATGCGGTTCGGGTCGAACCCCCACTCGACGAGCACCTCGTGGGTGTGCTGACCCGCGTGGGCAGGCGGGCCGGCGATCCCGCCGGGCGTGCGGCTGAAGCGCGGCGCGGGCGACGGCTGCACGATGCCGGCCACTTCCTGGAACGTGCCGCGCTGGACGTTGTGGGGGTGCTGGGGCGCCTCGGCGGGCGTGAGCACCGGGGCGAAGCACACGTCGGTGTGCTCCATGATCTCGCACCACTCGTCGCGGGTCTTCGCCTTGAAGATCGCGGCGAGTCGCTCCTTCATGGCCGGCCACTGGGCACGGTCGTGCTGGTACGGCAGGTCGTCTTGGCCCTCGAGACCCGTGAGCTTCAGCAGCTCGGCGTAGAACTGCGGCTCGATCGACCCGATCGACACGTACTTGCCATCGGCGGTCTCGTACACGTCGTAGAAGTGGGCGCCGGTGTCGAGCATGTTGGTGCCTCGCTCGGGCCCCCACACGCCCATGGCGGTCATGGCGTGGATGAAGGTCATCAGCAGCGCGGCGCCGTCGACCATGGCCGCGTCGACCACTTGGCCCTCGCCCGAGGTGGCCCGCTCCGTCAGCGCCGCGCACACCCCGAGGGCGAGCAGCATGCCGCCACCACCGAAGTCGCCGACCAGGTTGAGCGGCGGGAGGGGCGGCTGACCCTTGCGGCCGATCGGCTCGAGGGCGCCGGCGAGCGCGATGTAGTTGATGTCGTGCCCCGCCGCCGGCGCGTAGGGCCCTTCCTGGCCCCACCCGGTCATGCGGCCGTAGACCAACCGCGGGTTCCGCCCCAGGCACACATCAGGCCCGAGCCCGAGGCGCTCCATGACGCCGGGCCGGAAACCTTCCACCACCACGTCGGCTTGCTCGACCAGCGACAGCACGGCCTCGACACCGTCGGGCGACTTCAAGTCGATGCCGATCGAGCGCCGGCCGCGGCTCAGCACGTCGGCTGGAGGGGCCTCGGGGTCGCCGCCGATCACGTTCTTCGACCGATCGATGCGCACGACATCGGCCCCGAAGTCGCTCAGGATCATGGCGGCGAACGGGCCCGGGCCGATGCCCTGGAACTCGAGGACCTTGATGCCGGAGAGGGGTCCAGTCACGAGCGTGGTTCCTTTCGAGGTGACAGTTCAGCTCGGGTCGGCGACCCGGGCCGCGAGACGGGTGACGGCGTCGATGATCGGCGCCCATTGCGAGGGCGGGAGGTCGTGGCCCATGCCGTTGACCTCGAGCAGCTCCGCGCCGGGGATGGCCTCCGCCGTGCGGCGACCACCGCTCACGTCGACGAGCGGGTCGACATCGCCGTGGATCACGAGGGCGGGCACCGCGACGCGGCCCAGGGCCTCGGTGCGCGACGGCGACACGCCCACCGCGAGGAGTTGGCGACCGACGCCTTCGGGGTTGAGACCGCGGTCGAACTGGAGCTCGGCCTTGCGGCGCGCCCAGGCCTCGTCGAAGTCGGACGGGCTGCCGATCTGGCGGCTGACCTCGACCTGGTGCGCGATGTTGGCCTCGCGCTCCTCTGGCGCCCGTTCGTACAGCACCTTGACCATGCCGTCGTGCGGCTGGCCGACATCGGGGTCGCCGGTGGTGGAGATGGCCGAGGTGAGCGACGCGACGCGTTCGGGATGGTCGATGGCCATCTGCTGCACGATCATGCCGCCCATCGACGTGCCGAACAGGTGCGCCTGGTCGACACCGACCGCGTCGAGCACCGCCACGGCATCGCACGCCAAGTCGGCCAAGCGGTACGGCGCGTCGACCGGCTTGCCGCGGAAGGCGTCGGCGATCATCGGCATGACCTTGCCGTCGTGCTCTCGCAACCAGGTGGACCGGCCGACGTCGCGGTTGTCGAACGAGATGACCCGGAACCCACGGTCGGTGAACGCATCGACCAGGTCGGGCGGCCACGTCACCATCTGCGACCCGAGACCGTTGACGAGCAGCAAGGGAACGCCGTCATCAGGCCCTGCGACCTCGTAGTACAGCTCGACCCCGTCCCCCTGGGCGTATGCCATCCGCCCATCCTCGCCGTGCTTGACCGAGCGGTCAAAAGTTGTGGAAGGGTGTCGCCGTGACGTTCGTCGAAGCCCATGCGCCCGGCCGGGTCAACCTGATCGGCGAGCACACCGACTACACCGACGGGCTCGCGATGCCCATGGCGATCGACCTCGGCACCACCGTGTACGGGCAGCGCGGCGACGGGACGTCGGTCGTGTTGCGGTCGGCCATCGAGGAAGCCCCGGTGGAGATCCCCCTCGACTTGGAGGACCCCACCTCCCTCGCCGGCTGGGCGCGCTACGTGGGCGGTGTGGTCGTCGAGCTGACGCCGACCCATGGCTTCGACGGCCACGTCACCACCACGCTCCCGGTCGGCGGTGGATTGTCGTCAAGCGCCGCGCTCGTCGTCGCGCTGGCGCTGGCGCTCGGCGCCGACGGGTCCGACCCGGTCGCCCTCGCCCGACAGTGCCAGCAGGCTGAACAGCGGGCCGGGATCCGCTGCGGGATCCTCGACCAACTCGCGGTCGCCGCCGGCGTGGAGGACCACGCGCTGCTGCTCGACTTCCGCTCGTTGGCCGTCGAGCCCGTCGCCATCCCCGACGACGTCGACGTCATCATCTTGGACTCCGGCGAAGAGCGGCAGCTCATGGGTTCGGCCTACGACGACCGTCGCGCGCAGTGCGAGGCCGCCGCGTCGGAGATCGGCCCGCTGCGCGACGCCGACCTCGCCGACGTCGACCGCCTCGGCGACGACCTGCTCCGGCGCCGCGCCCGCCACGTCATCACCGAGAACCGACGGGTGCGAGACTTCGCCGCTGCGTTGCGTGCCGGCGACTACGTCACCGCCGGCCAACAGCTGTGGGCCAGCCACGAGAGCCTGCGCGACGACTTCGAGGTGTCGACCCGCACCCTCGACCATCTCGTCGAGGCGTTGCGCGAGACCCCGGGCGTCTTCGGCGCCCGCCTCACCGGTGCCGGCTTCGGCGGCTGCGTCGTGGCGATCACCGAACGCGGCGCCGTCCCCTGGACGACCCCCGTCCGCGCGTCCCGCGGGGCCCACCTCGTGTCCCCCACCTCGTAGCCCGGCCCCGGCGCGGGTGGTCCCGCGCGGGGGTCACCGCGACCGCCGCCAAATCTTTGCGATTCGTGCACAATTGGCGACTTAGTAGCCAAAGCTGCATCGCACCCGCTGGAGGCGCACGTCGTGGCCGATCCAGCGAGAGAGCCGAGCCGACTCTTGGCGGGGGGTCACATGCGGTCGAGGAGTTGTGCTTTCTTGGCCTCGAACTCGGCTTCGGAGATCACGCCTCGGGTCATGAGGTCGTGCAGCTCGGCGATCTGGTCGGCGATCGAACCTTGCCCGGTCCCGCCTGGCCCGCCGGCCACAGCGACGGGTGGCGCGGGCGCGGTGACCGGCGGAGCAGCGTCAGCCAGCTGTGGCGGAGCAGTCTGGGGCGCGAATCGACGCTGCTCGCGGGCTTCCATCTGCGCGTAGATCTGGGCTTGGACGTGGTCGGGATGGTTCACGTCCTGGAAAGTCGACTGCCCGCGCTCGCCGGCCGACTCGACGGTGAGGTCGCCGGCGCCCACGAGCCGCTCGAGCAGGCCCTGGTGGAACGACACGTCGTTGACCCGGTCGAGGGGGATCTCCTTGCGGGTCTTGGACAACACGCCGTGCCCCGCGATCAGCCGAGTGCTGGTGACCACGAAGTGCGTGGTGCGCCACACCGCGAGCCGGGCGAGGAAGTACACAAGCGCCGCGAGGATCAGCAACGCCACCAGCACGTACACGATCTTGCCGCCGAGGCTCCCCGGATCTGGGTTCCAGCCAGCCCAGACCACGATGCCGAGCACGATCGTCGCGACGAGCGCGAGGCCCGACGGTGCAAGGGCGATCCAGTGCGGATTGAGGTCGAGGACAACCTCCTCGCCCTGGTTCAACAGTCTTCGCGGGAAGGCCATCGCGGGAGCGTACCGTGGACCGATGGACGACGGACTGCTCGCCGGGCTCGACGACGAGCAGCGCTTGGCCGTCACCTCCACCGCCCAGCCGTTGTGCATCGTCGCCGGTGCCGGCTCGGGCAAGACCCGGGTGCTGACCCGGCGGATCGCCCACCGGGTGCAGACCGACGACGCCGACCCCCGACGGATCCTCGCCCTCACGTTCACCCGCAAGGCCGCGGGCGAGCTGACGGACCGACTCGATCGACTCGGCCTGCGAGACCACCCGACGGCGGGCACGTTCCACGCCGCGGCGTACGCCCAACTTCGCAGCCACTGGGCGGGAGGAGACCGCCGGCCACCGACGTTGCTCGATCGCAAGGTCCCCGTGCTCGGCCGCCTCGTGCGGCGGGGTGGTGCCCTCACGCCGGCCGAGCTCGCTGCCGAGATCGAGTGGGCGAAGGTCCGGTTGGTGTCACCCGCCGGCTACGAGGAAGCGGCCCATGCCGCCGGTCGACGGTCGTCGGTCGGCTTGTCGGTCGTCGCACGCCTGTACCAGCGCTATGAGGACGACAAGCGCGCCAAGGGCCTGGTCGACTTCGACGACCTGCTGATCCACTGCCTCGCCGCGATGCGCCGCGACCCGTCGTTCCGGGATGCCCAGCGCTGGCGGTTCCGCCACCTGTTCGTCGACGAGTTCCAGGACGTGAACCCGTTGCAGTTCCAGCTTCTGCAAGCGTGGCTGGGCGACTCGCCCGACTTGTGTGTGGTCGGCGATCCGGCCCAGGCCATCTACCGCTGGAACGGCGCCGACGCCGACTACCTCCTGCGGTTCGCCAGCTACTTCCCTTCGGCCGAGGTGGTGGTACTCGGGTCGAACTACCGCTCGAGCCCCCAGATCCTCCAAGTGGCGGCGCGGGTGCTCGGCCGGGCAGCCGGCGTCGACCGCCCGCCGCTGACTGCGCACCGCCCCGACGGGCCCGACCCCGACGTCGAGGCCCACCCGACCGACGTCGACGAGGCTGCCGCGGTGGCGCGCCGCGCCCGCGACCACCACGGCCCGGGCCGACGATGGTCGTCGCAAGCGGTGCTCGTGCGCACCAACGCGCAACTGCCGGTGCTCGAGACGGCCTTCCGCCAAGCCAACATCCCCTACCGGGTGCGCGGCGGGCGGGCGTTCATCGACCGGCCCGAGGTGCGCGATGCGTTGCAGGCCGCCCGTCAGGCCAACTCCTTGTTCTCGATCTGGTTGGCCGACCTCGAGAGCGCGCTGAGCGCCTCGAAGGAGCAGTTGCCCGAGATGGCGACCGAGGTGGCGACCGAGCGCCACACTGATCGCGTTGCCGGCCTCGACGAACTGGTCCGACTCGGTCACGAGTTCGCCGCCCTCGACCCGGTCGCACCGGCGCACGCGTTCCCCCAATGGCTGGCGGCCACCGTGCGAGGCGAAGCCCGCGACGGCGGCGACGCCGTGGAGCTCGCCACCTTCCACGCCGCCAAAGGTCTCGAGTGGTCAGTGGTCCACCTCGCCGGCATCGAGGCGGGCCTGGTGCCGATCACCCACGCACGCGACGACGAGGCGGTGGCCGAGGAACGTCGGCTGTTGTACGTGGCGGTCACCCGGGCCGGCGAGGCCGTCCACGCGACCTGGGCCGCCGCCCGCACGTTCGGCGAGCGCGAGGTGAGCCGCCAACCGTCGCCATGGCTGCACCTGCTCCGCAGGCCGTCGTCGGACGGCGGGCCGGCGCCTACGCGCACCGCTGACCCACGGCGCGCCCGCGCCGCGATCCACGCGTCGCGACGCGCGCTCGGCGACGCCGCCGACCAGCAGCCGTCGCAGTTGCGCCTCGACGACCCACCACAGGTGCGGCGTGCATTCGACGCGCTCTGGCAATGGCGGAGCCAGGAAGCCCGGCGGGGCGCCGTCCCTGCGGCCGTGGTCCTCCCCGACAAAGTCCTCCACGAGCTCGCGCAACGAGCGCCCACGACCGCCGACGATCTCGCGCTGGTCGACGGCCTCGGCCCCCTGCTCGTGTCGCGCTACGGAAGTACGCTCCTCGCCGTGCTCCGGGCGGCCAAGGGCGAGCCGTGAACTTCGAGGTCGTGCAGGCTTACCGCGCGCCGCTCGACCAGGTGGCCGCGGCCTTTGCCGACCCCGAGCTGTACGCCCGCATGGCCGACTTGCCCAAAGTGGGATCACCGGAGGTGCTGCGCCACGAGACCGACGGCACCGACGTGCACCTCGAGGTGCGGATGCGCTTCACCGGCGACTTGTCCGCCGCGGTGAAAGCCGTGATCGATCCCGCCAAGTTGTCGTGGGTCGAGGTCGCCGACCACGACCTCCCGGCACACCAGGTGTCGTTCGTGCTGCGACCCGACCATTACCGCGACCGCTTCTCGTGCCACGGTAGCTACTCGTTCACCGCCGACGGCGACCAGACCATCCGCACCGTCAGGGGCGAGCTCAACGTCCGCGTGTTGCTGGCACGCGGCCAAGTCGAGCGGGCGATCGTGTCCGGCCTGCGCGAGCACTTCGAGCTAGAAGCCCCGGTCGTGGAGGCGTTCGTCAACGGCAAGTGACTCCCATCGCCCAACTGGGTGGGAAATCGGCCGCCACGACAACCACAACCCCACCCGGCACAGGCCGTCGAGCGGTGTGTCGGGTCAGTGAGGAGGTGGACGCCGTCCAGCGGTGCCGAGGGCCGCCAGTACCACCCCGCCAACTGCCAGACGCACCACTAGGTCGCGTTCGATGGCGGGGCGTCGGTGACGATCACGACCGTGGTGTCGGCGCGGGCGAGCAGGTCCTCGACGAGGTGACCGAGGTAGGGACGGTCACCGAGCTCGCGAGCCGTGGCACCCACGATCAACAAGTCGCACTCGTGCTGCTCCGCGGCGGCCAGCAGCTCATCGGACGCCGACGTGCCCGAACGCAACGTCGCGCGCGGATGCACCTCGAATCCTGCGGCGAAGTCGGTGGCCCGCTCGAGGAGGCGTTCGCCCGCCTTCACCCGCGCGTCGTCGCGTGACAGCACCCCGGCGCCCTCCCGACGTCCGACCCACCGGTACCCCGCCGAAGTCGCCGCAGTGGCCTCGTCGGACGTCTGCTCACGGTCGATGACGTGCGTCAACACGATCTCCGTGCCGAGCTGGCTCGACAGGTGGAAGGCGACTTCCTGCGCGGCGCGCGACGCACGGGAGCCCGACACCGGGACGATCGCCCGCGTGAACGCAGCCGGCAGCGAGGTCTCGAGGTTCCTGGCGCGACGGACGATGACCAGCGGCAGGGCCGCGCGGAGCACGAGCTCGTCGGCGACCGACGAGAGCAGCTTGCCCGGCGTCGGCCGTTCGTTGACCCCCAGTCCAATGACGCCGTAGCCGAGCTTCGCCTCCGCCAGGATGGCTCCGACCGAGTCGGGACCCGAGGTCTGCTGCACCTCGTGCGCCCGGTCGGCCACCACGTTCAACACCGCCTCGATGTCCGGCTCCACCCCGTTGTCGGCGACGGACAGCACGGTCACCGGCGTCTCGATCGGCCAGGCGAAGTTGAGGATCTGCGCCGCCACGATCGAGTTCACCTGTCCCCTGCTCGGCAACAGCATGCGGCGGTCCTTGACCACGATGTTGCGGCCCAGGGTCGCTTCCCGGTCGAGGCGTGCCTGCTCCTCGTCGCTGCCGCGCCAGTTCCGCACGGCGAGCCGCAACGTCGGCGGCGCGAGCATCGACGTCACCATCGCCATCAACACGATCGCGGTGAACGCGGCCTGGTTGAGCACGCCGAGCCCGAGACCGACCGTCGCGATGACGATCTCCATCGCGCCCCGCGCATTGAGGCCGGCGCCCAACGCCACAGCTTCGCGACGGCTGAGCTTCGCCAGCTCCGCCCCGATGAACGACCCGAGAAACTTGCTCAGCGTGGCCACCACGAGGATGCCGAGGCTCCACCACAGCACCGTCGAGTCCTTCAGCAGACCCAAGTCGACGCGCAGCCCGGCGGTGGCGAAGAACACCGGCGCGAAGAACGCGGACGTCATCGCTTCGATCCGACCGTGGACCTCCTCGCGCTGAAAGCGGGAGCGGCCGAGCACGATGCCGGCGATGAAGGCGCCGAGCACGGCTTCGAGCCCCAGCGCCTGCGCGGCCGCGCCACACGCGAGCATCACCACGATCGCCAGACCCAGCGAGCTGCCAGAGCCCTGTTCGTCGTCGCCGTGCACCGACCGGATGCGCCGCAGCGCGGCGTCGACGAGCCGCTGGCCGACCGTCAATGCCAGCAGCAAGAACCCCGCCATGCCCACGATCGCGAAGGCGACCCTGCCGAGCGAGACGTGTCCCGACGAAGCCAAGCCCGAGATCAGGCCGAGCAGGATCCATCCGACCGTGTCGTTCGCCATGCCGGCCGCGAGGTTGATCTGACCGAAGTTGCGGCGCATCAGCTGCAGCTCGCTCAGGATCTTGGCGATCACCGGCAGCGACGAGATGCTGAGCGCGGTGGCCATGAACAGCGCGAACACCGTGCGGCTGTGGTGGTCGGCCATGAACGTGGCGGGCAGGATCCATCCGACGGCGATCCCGCACGCGAACGGCAGGACCAGGCTGCCCGCGGCCACCAGCGCCGCCGCCCGACCGAAGCGCCGGATCAGGCCGAGGTCGGTCTCGAAGCCGGTGACCACCAGCAGCAACGCAGCGCCGACCCACCCGAGCGCCACGAGCGCGGATCCCTGCATGTCATCGCGGGGCAAGAACCAGTGGAAGCCGCTCGGCCACACTTTGCCGAACACCGACGGCCCGAGCAGCAGGCCCGCGGACAGCTCCCCGACCACGGCGGGCTGGCCGATCCGCCGCAGCAACCCGCCGAGCACCCGCGCCAAGGTGACCAGCGCGGCGAGTTGGACCCAGAGGACGAGGAGCTGGTGTTCGTCGAGCGAGGAGAGCATGCGGGCACCAGTCTCCGTTCCGGCTCAGTCGCTGGGCGGCGGGATCGACGAGAAGCGCGCGTCGCGCTCGCCGCGCATGGCGACGAACTTGTCGGCGGTCAGGGAGATGAAGATCCCCTCGGCCTCGCTCACCTTCTCACCGTCTACGTGGCAAGTCCCCTTGCAGAAGATCTTCCGTCCCTCGACTCGGTCGACGGTCGCCTCGAGCTGCAACTCGGTGTGCAGCGGCGTCGGACGCAGGTAGCGGATCGTCAACGTGCCGGTCATCCCCGCGTGACCCGACAGCGACTGGGCGCCGCCGAGCAGCTCGTCGAACATGGCTGCGACATAGCCGCCGTGCACGCAACCGGGCGGGCCTTCATAGGCCGAGCCGAACGTGACCCTGCCGACCACCCGGTCGTCGTCGATCCGCAAGGTCATCGGCGGAGACAACGGGTTGGCCTTGCCGATCATCGGGCTGTGATCGAACACGGCCCCGGGCTCGTTGCCTGCCGTCGCCACTTCGGCGAACCCGATCAATGTCACCGGTTCGTAACCCTCGAAGCGCTCGGTGGTCGCTGCCAGATCGACCGTTGCCGCCTCGAGCACCTCGCGGGGCGCGGTGGTGGCCACCAGCCGTTCGATGAGCTCGCGGGCGCGGGACGCGAGCGCGTGGAGGGCAACTCGGCGGGGTTCGGTGGCTTCGTCGGCCGACGCGGCGAGGATCCGTCCCCGCAGCCCGGCAGCGGCCGAGATCTCGTCTTCCATCGCGCGATTGTTACCGACCGTCGACGGGCGCGCGGAAGTCGACGATCACGGGCGCGTGGTCAGAGGGGCCCTTTCCCTTGCGTGCGTTGCGATCCACCACCGCATACGCGGCCCGCGACGCGAGTGGCCCAGAGGCCAAGACGAGGTCGATCCGCATCCCCTGGCGCTTGTGGAAGCTGCCGGCCCGGTAGTCCCACCACGAAAAGAGGCCGGGCTGCGGCTGGCGCTCCCGGAACACATCATGCAGGCCCCAGGACTCCAGTTCCGCGAGCGCGGCGCGCTCCGCATCGCTCACGTGCGTGGCGCCTTCGAAGGCCGCGACGTTCCACACGTCCTCGTCCGCCGGCGCCACGTTGAAGTCACCGCACACGACCAGATCCGCGCCGTCGCCCCCAGCCTGGCGATCGAGGACGGTGCGGAGACGAGCCAGCCACGCCAACTTGTACCGGTAGTGGTCGTGTCCCACCTCGCGGCCGTTGGGGATGTACGCCGAGCCCACTCGCACGCCCCCGCACGTGGCCCACACAAGGCGGGCCTCGCCGTCGGGCGGATCGTCATCACCGAAGCCGTCGACCACGTCGTCGATGCCGACCCGGCTCAAGATGGCCACACCGTTCCACCGCCCCTCGCCGTGGTGGACGGCCTCGTAGCCCATCGACTGGAAGGTCATCGCCGGGAAGGCGGCGTCGTCGAGCTTGGTCTCCTGCATGCACAAGATGTCGGGCTCGACCTCGCCCAACCACTCCTCGACCCGAGGCAAGCGCGCTTTGAGCGAGTTGACGTTCCAGGTCGCGATCCGCATCCATGGCACGTTACCGAGGCCGATGTGCCGCGGCGGCCGGTACGGTGCGAGGCGATGGATGCACTGCTGTGGAGCGACTACTTGTGCCCTTGGTGCTACGTGGGGCAGGTCCGCACGGCGAAGCTCCGCGAGTTGGGACTGGCGGTGACGGCGCTGCCCTTCGAGCTCCACCCGGAGATCGGCCCGGCCGGGCGCACGGTGCGGTCCGATGGACGGCTCGGCCCCACGTTCGACCGCATCGAAGCCGAGTGCGACGAGGCTGGGCTGCCCTTCCGCCGACCAACCCGAATGCCGAACACGCATCGCGCGCTGGCGACGGCGGAAGTGGTGCGGACAGAGTGGCCCGAGGCCTTCGACGCGCTCGACACGGCGTTGTTCGCCGCGCAGTTCGCCACCGGTGACCCGCTCGACGACAGCGAGGTCATCGACAGCCTGGTGTCCGCCAGCGGCGCGCCTGCCGACGAAGTGCGCGACCGTGTCGCCGACATCGGTGACACGGTGTTGGCGGCGTCCATGGCCGCGGCACGAGATGCCGGTGTCGCGGGGACGCCGACGTGGGTGGTCGGTTCCCTGACGATCCCCGGCGCCCTCCCCACCGAGACCCTGGAGCGCTGGGTCCGGCGTCTCCTCGAACGAGCGACGCCGGACTGAGACCGAGGGCGGCTAGCGCGAGGTGCGCCTCGCGGTCGCCTTCTTGGCGGGTGCGCGCTTGGCGGTGGTCTTCTTGGCCGCCGTCTTGCGCGCCGTCGTCTTCTTGGCGGTCGTCTTGTTGGCGGTCATCTTCTTCGCGACAGCCTTCTTGGCGGTGGTCTTCTTCGCGGGCGCCTTGCGGGCCGTCGTCTTCTTGGCGGGCGCCTTGCGGGCCGTCGCCTTCTTCGCGACAGCCTTCTTGGCGGTGGTCTTCTTGGCGGGCGCCTTGCGGGCCGTCGTCTTCTTGGCCGTCGTCTTCTTGGCCGTGGCCTTCTTGGCGGTGGTCTTCTTGGCCGCCGACTTGTTGGCCGCGGACTTGCGCGGGGTCGCCATGGTCGGTGTCTCCTCTGCCTCGTCGGATGGTGCAGGGGTGTGCGCGGCCGACGCCCCCGAGGCGTCAAGCCCGTCTGCCGGTGCGTCGGACGACTCGGCGTCGTCCTCGGCGGTGGCAGAAGCTGCAGCGGCGGCTATCGCGTCGCTGGCGAACTCGGGCAGGGCCAGATCGACCCCGCGGCGCGACGAGTCGAACGACACGACCGTGAGCGTGTACGTCGACCCGAGATCGAACTTCTCGCGTGGGCTGCGGGGCGGCGTCTCACCCATCAGCCGCAACGGTGCGTAGGCGAGCAGGCCGCCAGTCCGCAAGTAGGCGCCATGCGAGCTGAAGCGCTCAACTTCGGCCTCGACCTCGCTACCCACCGGATGGGCGCCCGCGAAGTCGATGAACGGGAGCAACTCGTTGGTGGGCTCGACGGTGGCGCGGCCGCGCCGGCCACGCCGACCCCGCGACGGCGACCCGTCGGACGGTTCCGAGGCACCGGGCGTGTTCGACGGGGTCGACGGGTCGGACGGGGTCGACGCGTCGGACGGGGTCGACGCGTCGGACGACCTCGCACGTTTCGAGGCGCCCGACCGCCCGTTGGCGTCGGACCGACCGCCGGCATCGGGTTGCAACCCGACGTCGCCCACCTTGGGTGGCTTGCCTGTGGGAACCGGCGGGCTCTTGGGAGCGGGTTGTTGTAGCGCCGCCTTGGTCGAACTGCGTCGCGGTCGGCGGGGGCCCCGCACGTTCTTCGTGGCCTTGCGACTGACTGGACCGCGGACCGGCGTGCGGGCCACGAACACCCACCCGACTTCGGGCACCGGCTTGCCGCCGATGAGCCGACCTTCGTCGAACAGCCAGGCGTAGTCGCCGTGGAACTCCTGGAAGGAGTCGTTCGACAGCACGGTGGCGCCGGCCTTGTCGGCGATCTGGAGCACGAACGCGTCGCCCCGGCCGATGGCACCCGCGGGCGGGCACACGAGCTCACCGTTCACGATGGCCTCGTCGTACTCGGCGCGCTCGGACTCGGGGATGCGATGCCCGAACGTGGCATCGACCACGACCGTGAGCTTCTCGACCGGCTGCTCAGCGAGGAACGCCTGCACCGCCTCGTCGAGTTGGGCGAGGCTGGGCAGGTTGCGACCTTCGGTCGCGATGTTCGATCCGTCGACGACGACGTGTTGCAACGCCATGTGGCTCCTCAGTCAAGCAGCCCGCGACGCGCGATCGGAGGATGTCGCCGCATCGCCGTCAGCGGGAAGTCGGGGAGATCCTACGATGCAGCGATGCCGACATTGCGAGCCGTGCTCTTCGACTTCGGTGGGGTGCTGTCGACCAGTCCGTTCGTGGCCTTCAATCGCTACGAGCGCGAGCACGGTCTCCCCGCCGACTTCTTGCGGAGGGTCAACGCCACCAACCCGCACGACAATGCGTGGTCGCGCTTGGAACGCGGCGAGGTCGACATGGATGCATTCGACGCGCGCTTCCGCTCCGAGTCCACCGCGCTCGGCCACGAGGTCTCCGGTCGCGACGTGCTGGCGCTGTTGGCGGGCGACATCGTCCCGGAGATGATCGACGCCGTCCGTGCATGCCGCACCGAGTTCAAGACGGGGCTGCTCACCAACAACTTCGTCGGGATGGGCGGCTTCGGCGGCGGCCCGCGCAACGACGCGGTCGGCGAGGTCCTGGCTCTGTTCGACGTGGTGGTCGAGTCCAGCCAGGTGGGCGTCCGAAAGCCCGACCCGCGATTTTACGAGATGGCATGCGAGCAGCTCGAAGTCGAAGCGAAAGAAGCGGTGTTCCTCGACGACCTCGGCGTCAACTTGAAGCCGGCGGCCGCCATGGGCATGACCACCATCAAGGTCGTGTCCCCCGACCAGGCGCTCGCCGACCTCGAGACCGCCACCGGCCTGACCCTGCGCTGACCGAACCTCACCGTTCTGGGCTGGTTTCTACGCGTCCCAACACGTCATTTTCAGCCCAGAACCGCGATTGGGGCGGGTGGGCGGTCAACTCGCGGGGCGACGGGCGGCACGGAGCATGGCGCGCACGCGTCGGACTTCGGCGACCACATGCGTGGGGCGATGCCAGACGTCGTGATCGGTGAACACCAGGACCGTGCGACCGCTCGCACGAAGGCGAGCGTGACGTCGCTCGTCGAGCAGACGATCGAGGTGCGCGTCGTGGAACCGCTGAGAGTTCACCTCGACCACGAGGGGCAGATCGCCGGCGGCAAAGTCGACCCGGCCTATCCATGACTGCTCGTCACCCGTGTCAACTTGGCGGCGCATCGACGGAAGACCGGCGGCTTGGAGGATCGACGCGAACCGCGCCTCGAGACCGCTCGCAGGCGGGACGTAGTCGGGACCACGGGCCTCGACCAGGTCTCGCAGGAGCGTGACGCCGGTGCGGCCCCGCCGCGCGTTGCGCGCCAACACTCCTTGCAGCGTGTCGAAACTGACGAGGCGCATGCTCCAAGCGTTGTCGAGCGCTCGTTCGACCCTGCCCGGGTGTTCCTCGGCGCTGATCTGCAACAGCGCCAGACCCGGGCGCACGACCGGGATCCCCTCCAACACGGTGACGTCATCGGCCGGCAACGAGCGGACTCGGTGGGCGATGGCGCCACGCCCCGTCCGCGGCGGTCCGCTCCGCAGCACGCAGCAGTGGGTGGGGACGAGTCGGAAGCCCGGTAGACCCCAATGACCCAGCGCGGCGCGGTGCGACAGCACGGAGCCGACGCCGGCGTCGAACAGGTTGGTGAGCGCCATAGCGGCATCGTCCACCGGGGCCCCGACGAGGTGCAGCACCCGGTGGCCCCATGCCTCCCAACTCCCGGCGGCACGCTGATGGCGCAACCAGTCGCGCGTGGCACCGAGGGCCTGCGCCTGCACCACCGACACGACCCCGTGCTGTGTCGCGGCCAACTCCCGCAGCCGCGTCCCGGTCTCGTCCATGGCCTCCAGTGAACCGCCGCCCTGTGACAGCCTCCCCAGACCCGGCCCCCCCCATCCGTTCTGGGCTGCTTTCTACGCGTCCCAACGCGTAATTCTCAGCCCAGAACGGGTCTGGTCAGCCCAGAACGGGTCTGGCCGGACGGGACGGGTCAGAGGTCGGCGAAAGCGCTGGCGAGGATCAGGTTCTGCTCCTGCACGTGGATCCCGTGCGAGCCGGTGGCGGGCGAGCCCGAGCCCGGTCGGCTGACGTGGCGGAGGCGGTAGTCGTCGCGCAGGATCTTGTGCAGCATCTGGTGCACGAACATCCAGGGACCCATGTTCTCCGGCTCCTCTTGCAGCCACACCACTTCTTGCGCGTTCGGGTAGCGCGTGAGGATGTCGATCAGCTGCGCCTCGGGCCACGGGTACAGCTGCTCCACCCGCACCACTGCTGCGGGGGCCTGGTGCTCGTCGCGGTGCGCGATGGCCTCGTGCGCGACTTTCCCCGAGCACAGCACGACCCGGGTGACGGTGTCGGGTTCGATC
Source organism: Acidimicrobiales bacterium (assembly GCA_035547835.1). Classification (NCBI taxonomy): domain Bacteria; kingdom Bacillati; phylum Actinomycetota; class Acidimicrobiia; order Acidimicrobiales; species Acidimicrobiales bacterium. The sequence continues at coordinate 147,811 of DASZTW010000012.1, read as the reverse complement.
GTCGCGTCGTCGAGGACTTCCTCGAACGTGCCATCGGTCAGCGCGCTGATCGGCGACCGCGCCGACTTCGCCCGCAGCAACGACTTGGGGGTGAACACCACGAGCGGCTTGCGGATGTCGCGGTGCATCTGGCGCCGGAGGAGGTGGAAGTACTGCGCGGACGTCGAGGCGTTCGCCACTTGGATGTCGTCCTCTGCCGACAGAGTGAGGAACCGCTCGATCCGCGCCGACGAGTGCTCGGGACCCTGTCCTTCGTAGCCATGGGGCAACAACATGACCAGCCCGGAGGTCTGCCCCCACTTGTCTTCGGCCGCCACGATGAACTGGTCGATGATGATCGACGCGCCGTTCACGAAGTCGCCGAACTGCGCTTCCCAACACACCAAGGCGTCCTTGTTGGTGACGGAGTAGCCGTACTCGAAGCCGAGCGCGGCGTATTCCGACAGCAGCGAGTCATAGATCCAGAACTTCGCCTGGCGCCCGTCGAGGTGGGCCAACGGCGCCCACTCCGCGCCCGTCTCGTAGTCGACCAGCACCGCGTGGCGCTGCGAGAACGTGCCGCGGCGGGTGTCCTGGCCGGCGATGCGGAGGTCGGTTCCCTCGAGCAGCAGCGAGCCGAACGCCAGCGCCTCGGCGAGCGCCCAGTCGACTTCGCCGCTTTCGTACATCTGGTCGCGGGTGGCGAACTGCCGGGCGAGCTTGGGGTGCACGGTGAAGCCGGCAGGTGGGCCCGACAGCACCGAGTAGATCTGATCGAGCGTGGCACGATCGACGGCCGTGTCGGCGTGGGGCAGCACCCCGAGCGGTGGCGGCGGCGCGAGCGCCTGGACCTCCTCGGCCGGCTTCGACTCACGCGTCTGCTCGAGGCTCGACTGCAACCGCGACTGGAAGTCGTCGAGGGCCTGCTCGGCTTCGTCGAGCGTGATGTCGCCGCGCTTGACCAGCGTCTCGGTGTACAGCTTGCGGACCGAGCGCTTGGCGTCGATGCGCTTGTACATCAGCGGTTGGGTGTAGCTCGGGTCGTCGCCCTCGTTGTGGCCGTGGCGGCGGTAGCACACCATGTCGATGACGACGTCTTGGTGGAACTTCTGGCGGTACGCGTAGGCCAAGCGCGCCACCCGCACGCATGCTTCGGGGTCGTCGCCGTTCACGTGGAAGATCGGCGACTGCACCATCTTCGCGATGTCGGTGCAGTACTCCGACGAGCGTGCGGCATCGGGCGGCGTGGTGAACCCCAACTGGTTGTTGATGATGAGGTGGATGGTGCCGCCCACCCGGTAGCCCTTGATGGTGGAGAAGTTGAGCGTCTCAGCCACCACGCCTTGGCCGGCAAAGGCCGCGTCGCCGTGCAACAGCACCGGCAACACGCTGAACGCGTCGGGCTCGTTGATCTGGTCCTGGCGGGCGCGCACCATCCCCACCACCACCGGGTCGACGGCTTCGAGGTGCGACGGGTTGGCGGCCAGCTCGATGGGGATCTGGTCACCCAGCCGGCTGACGAACTTGCCGGTCTGGCCGAGGTGGTACTTCACGTCGCCCGAGCCTTGGGTGGACTGCGGGTCGATGAAGCCCTCGAACTCCTTGAAGATCTGGTCGTAGGACTTTCCGACGATGTTGGCCAGCACGTTGAGCCGGCCGCGATGCGACATGCCCAGCACGGCGCTGTCGAGGTGGTCGGCCGCAGCTTGTTCGAGCACCGCGTCGAGGATCGGGATGGCCGACTCGGCACCTTCGAGGCCGAAGCGCTTCTGGCCCACGTAGCGCTTCTGGAGGAACATCTCGAACGCTTCTGCGGCGTTGAGACGGCTCAGGATGTGGCGCTGCTCGTCGGGCGACGGGGTGAACGCCACGCCCTCGACCTGTTCTTGGATCCAGCGCTTCTCGGCCGGGTCCTGGATGTGCATGTACTCGATGCCGATCGTGCGGCAATACGCGTCGCGCAGCACGTGTTGCAGGTCGCCGAGCTTCATGCGCTCGTTGCCGGCCAGACCGCGGGTGAGGAACTCGCGGTCGTTGTCCCAGATGGTCAGCCCGTACGCCGCGGGGTCGAGCTCCGCGTGCATGTGCGGCTCTTTGGCGGCCAACGGGTCGAGGTCGGCGATCAGGTGGCCCCGCACCCGGTACATGTTGATGAGGGTGGTGACCTTGAGCTGCTTGTCGAGCCGCGCCGTCTCGCCGTCGGCCGGGTTGGTGTCGCGCTGCCAGCGAACCGCCTCGTACGGCACGCCAAGCGAGCGGAAGACGTCGACGTAGAAATCGTCCTCGCCGAGCAGCAGCTCGTGGACACGCTGCAGGAACAGGCCGGACTCGGCTCCTTGGATGATCCGGTGGTCATACGTGGAGCTGACCGTCATGACCTTCGACACGCCGAGATCGGCCAGGCGTTCGCGGTCGGCAGCGGAGAACTCTGCGGGGTAGTCGAGCGTTCCGACCCCGACGATCACGCCTTGGCCCGGCATCAAGCGCGGCACCGATTGCACCGTGCCGATCGTGCCGGGGTTCGTGAGGGTGATGGTGGCACCGACCATGTCGTCGGCGGTGAGCTTGTTGTTGCGCACTTTGCGGATGAGGTCGTCGTACGCCGCCCAGAACGTCCGGAAGTCGAGCGTGTCCGCGTCGCGGATCACCGGCACCAGCAACGTGCGGCCGCCTTTGCGCTCCACATCGACCGCCAGGCCGAGGTTCACGTGCGCGTGACGCACCAGACGTGGCCCGTCGGCACCGTCGACGAACGACGAGTTCATCGCCGGCACCGCATCGGCGATGGCCCGCACCACTGCGTAGCCGATCAGGTGCGTGAAGCTGATCTTCCCTGCACCTTTGCGACCGAGGTACCCGTTGATGACCGCCCGGTTGACCTCGAGCAGCTTCGCGGGGATCTCACGGAAGCTGGTGGCGGTGGGAACGTCGAGGCTCTTGGCCATGTTCGCCGCGATCAGCGCCGCGGCCCCCTTGAGCGGCGTGCCCGGTTCCTCCGCGTCCGGCGGACCGGCCGCGGTGGCCGCTTCGGGCTCCACGACCGCGCCTTGCGGGGCCGGCACCGCAGCCGCCGCGGTGGTGGCCACCGCGCCGTTCGAGGTGGGTGCCGAGACGCTCGGGGTCGGTGACCCGCCACCAGCGGTGGGGGTTGCCGTCGCCGCGGTGATCGACGCGGCGGGGGCCTTGTCGATGTCGCGCTGGTAGTCGGCGAAGAACTCACGCCAGCTGTCGCTCACCGAACTCGGATCCGCCAGGTACTGCTCGTACATGTCGTCGACGAGCCACGCGTTCGGGCCGAGCGCGGATCCGGGGGGCTGCTCAGGTGCCATACCCCTTCGATCCTAACGACGCCCCCCAACCCCGGGACGGGCGTGGGGCGTCCGGGACCCCCTCCGCGATGGGCCACGATGGAGGGATGCCACCCACCGGCGCGCAGTTCATCTTCACCATGCACAAGGTCGGCCGGTTCCACCCGCCCGACCGCCAAGTGCTCGAGAACATCAGCTTGTCGTTCTATCCCGGTGCCAAGATCGGCGTGCTCGGCCCGAACGGCGCAGGCAAGTCGAGCTTGTTGCGGATCATGGCGGGGGTCGACACCGACTACACCGGCGAGGCTCGGCTCACGCCCGGCTTCACCGTCGGGATGCTCGAACAGGAACCGCAGCTCGACCCGGCCAAGGACGTGAAGGGCAACGTGCTCGACGGCGTCGCCGACGTCGCCGGGCTGCTCGAGGCGTACGACGCCTGCCTCGCCAAGTACGCCGACCCCGATGCCGACTACGACAAGATCGGCGAAGAGCAGGCGCGGCTCGAGGCCGAGATCGCGGCCAAGGGCGCCAACGACCTCGACCGCCAGATCGAGATCGCAATGGACGCGCTGCGCCTGCCGCCGGGCGACGCCGACGTCACCGTGCTGTCGGGCGGCGAGCGGCGCCGGGTGGCGCTGTGCCGGCTGCTGCTGTCACACCCCGACCTGCTGCTGCTCGACGAGCCGACGAACCACCTCGACGCCGAGTCGGTGGCGTGGCTCGAGCGCTTCCTCCGCGACTACTCGGGCACGGTCGTGGCGATCACCCACGACCGCTACTTCCTCGACAACGTCGCCGGCTGGATCCTCGAGCTCGACCGCGGCCGCGGGATCCCGTTCGAAGGCAACTACTCGAGTTGGCTGGAGCAAAAGGAAGCCCGTCTCGAGCAGGAGGAGCGCACCGATTCCGTCCGCCGGCGCACACTGGCCCGCGAGCTCGAGTGGGTGCGGATGAGCCCCAAGGCCCGCCAAGCGAAGGGCAAGGCGCGCCTCAACGCGTACGAGCAACTGCTCGCCGAGGCCAGCGCGGCCGACGGCAGGGCCGACAAGCTGCAGATCGTCATCCCGTCCGGCCAGCGGCTCGGCGACCTCGTGATCGAAGCCGACAACGTCACCAAGGCCTACGGCGACAAGCTGCTGTACGAGGATCTGTCGTTCTCGCTGCCGCCGGCCGGCATCGTCGGCGTCATCGGCCCCAACGGCGCCGGCAAGACCACCCTGTTTCGCATGTTGACCGGCAGCGAGAAGCCCGACAGCGGCACGTTGCGCATCGGGCCGACGGTGGAGCTGGCGTACGTCGATCAGGAGCGCACGCTCGACCCGGCCAAGACGGTGTACGAGGAGATCACCGGCGGTCGCGACGACCTCGTCGTCGGCGGCCGGGAGATCCACGGACGGGCGTATGTCGCGTCGTTCAACTTCAAGGGGTCCGACCAGCAAAAGGAGGTCGGGAAGCTCTCCGGCGGTGAACGCAACCGTGTGCATCTCGCCAAAGTCCTCAAGGACGGTGGCAACGTGCTGCTGCTCGACGAGCCCACCAACGACCTCGACGTCGACACGCTCCGAGCGCTCGAGGACGCCTTGGATGCCTACGCCGGCTGCGCAGTGATCATCAGCCACGACCGCTGGTTCCTCGACCGGGTCGCCACACACATCTTGGCGTTCGAAGGCGATTCGGTCGCGCGGTGGTTCGAAGGCAACTTCAGCGAGTACGAGAGCTGGCGCCACAAGGAGCTCGGCGCCGCGGCCGACCAGCCGCACCGCATCAAGTACAAGCCGTTGAGCCGCTAGTGGTGTGTCGGGTGATTGAGGAGATGGTCATGGCGAGTCATTCGGTGCCGATGGCCAGGACGCACGACGAAGTCGCAGCCGTAGCTGCGATGAGGAGGAGGACGCCGCCCAGCGGTGCCGGGGGCCGCCAGGACCGCCCCGCCATTTGCCGGACGCACCGCTAGTGATGTGTCTCGCCACGACGTGCGACTCGGGTCACTCCACGCCGATCGCGCGACCCACCCGTGCGCGGTGCCACGCGGCGTCGCCCCACCGGGCGGCCAGTGCGAACGCCCCCTTGAAGTACAGGTGGAGGTCGTACTCGACCGTGTAACCGATCGCGCCGTGGCACTGGAGGGCGTGCTTGGCGGTGAGACGGGCGGCGTCCGACGCAAGGCACTTGGCCACCGACACGTCGCGCTCGCGATCGGCCGACCCGGTGGCCAGCGACCACGCTGCCGCGTACACCGCCGGTGCCGCGAACTCGAGCTGCAACCGGGCGTCGGCCAAGTGGTGCTTCACCGCCTGGAAGCTGCCGATCGGCGCGCCGAACTGCCGCCGGTCGCTGACGTACGCGACGGTCAGGTCGAGCATCCGCCGGTTGAGCCCGATCAGCTCGGCAGCTGCGCCGAGCGCCATGCGGTCGAACGCGAGGCCCGAGCCCGGCTCGATGTCGACGACCGCGGCGGAGATCCGGTGGCGATCGGCGCGTGCCACCTCGCCGGCGTCCAACAATGCGGACGATGCGGCGACGATCCCCTCGACGAGCGGCACCGGTGCGGCGGCGTAGCCGGCTTCTTCGGCGATCAGCACCCAGTCGACCTCGGTGAGCCCGAGGCCTCCTTCGCTCTCCGGTTGGCCAAGACCGAGCACCCCCATGTCGACCAGCGCGGACCACAAGCGGTCGATCGCCCCAGGCTCGGCGCGGGCGCCGACCCCGATGCCCTGACCAGGACGCTCGCCCGATGGCGGCGGCAGCGCAGCCCGCACGACCTCGCCCTGGCACTGCTCGGCGAGCAAGGTGCGGACCGTGTCGCGCAGCGCGAGCTGATCGGCGGAGAACGAGAAGTCCACCGGCCCTACTTCCGCGGCAGGCCGAGCACCCGCTCGGCGGCGATGTTGCGCTGGATCTCGTTGGTACCCGCGTAGATCGGGCCCGACAGCGAGAACTGCCATCCCTTCCACCACGCATCATCGGCGGCCGCGGCTTGGTCGAACCCGACGAGGTCGAGCGCGGTTTCGTGCAGCCCGACGTCGAGCTCGCTCCACCACAGCTTCACCAAGCTCGACGCGGCACCGGCAGACCGTCCCGCAACCGTCTCGGTGACGGTCTGCAACGTCTGCAGTTGGTACGCCCGTGCTTCGATCCAGCCCTGCGTCACCCGGTCGCGGAGGTCGCCGCGGGCCGCTCGCACCGACGCCGGCTGCCGCTGCCACGCGCGGATGAGACGGTCGGCGACCGCGAGGAAGCGGCCGGGCGACCGCAACGTGAGGCCGCGTTCGGAGGAAGTGGTGGCCATCGCCACGTTCCACCCCTGGCCGACTTCGCCGAGCACCACCCCGCCGGGTACCGCGTCGTCGGCGAGGAAGGCGCCGTCGAAGAACACCTCGGCGAACCCCTCGTCGCCGTCGAGCCGCCCGAAGCCGCGCACGGTGATGCCCGGCAGGTCGAGCGGGACCAACAGGTACGTGAGGCCACGGTGGCGCTCGGCGTCGGGGTCGGTGCGAAACAGGCCGAACAGGTGGGTGCAGAACCCGCCCCGGGTGGTCCACGTCTTTTGGCCGTCGAGCCGCCAACCACCGTCGACCCGCTCGGCGCGGGTCGTGAGGCTGGCGAGGTCGGACCCGGCCCCGGGCTCGGACCACCCTTGGCACCACCGGTCCTCGGCCGCAGCCATGCGAGGCAGGATGTGGGCCTGCTGCTCGGGCGTGCCGAACTCGAACAGCGTCGGGGCCAACAAGAAGATGCCGTTCTGGGTGACCCGCTGCGGCCCGCCCGCCCGGTAGTACTCCTCTTCGAAGATCAGCCACTCCCACAAGGTGGCGTCGCGCCCGCCGAACTCGGCCGGCCACGACACGACTGCCCAGCGGTCCTCGAACAGGCGCCGCTCCCACGCCAAGTGGCGGGCGAACCCGTCGGCCGTGTCGCCCGACGGGATGTTGCCGTCGGGATCGGCGACGTCGGCACGCCACCCGGTCAAGTTGGTGGTGAGCCACGCGCGTGCTTCGCCGCGAAACGCCTCTTCGTGGTCGCGCCACGTGAGGTCCATCAGCCCGCCAGACGGTCGAGCGTCGCGGCCGCGTCGGCCACGATGCGGTCGAGCAGGTCGGCGACGGTCGGAAGCTCGTCGATGACGCCGACGTTCTGGCCGGTCGGCAAGATGCCGGCGTCGAGGCGGCCGTCGACCATCGCGGCCTTGGTCATCATCGGCGCGTTGGCCGCCATGGCGAACTGCGCCCAGGTCATACCCTGCTCCTTGCGCATCGCGAGGCCCTCACGGAGCAGGCCAGCCATCGAACGGCCCGTCTCCTTGCGGAACGCCCACGCGTTCGCAACGGCGGCAGGAAGGCGGCGGACCGGGCTGCCGGCCTCGAGGCGATCGACCAGGTCGGTGCGGATCACGCGCTGGGGGGCGCCGTCGATGGCCGTGCTCACCACGGTGTCGGTGACACCGGCGCCGAGGTACTGCTCCTTCACCAGGTCGGGCACGCGGCTCTCCTGGGTGAGCAGGAAGCGGGTGCCCATGGCGATGCCGTGCGCGCCGAACGCCAAGGCCGCCACCAGGCCCTGGCCGGAGTGGAAGCCCCCCGCACCGAACACCGGCACCTGGTCGCCCACTGCTTCGACCACCTGCGCCAACAACAAGGTGGTGGGCACCGTGCCGGTGTGCCCGCCACCCTCGCCGCCTTGAGCGATCACCGCGTCGACGCCCATGCCCACCATCTTCTCGGCGTGGCGGCGCGCACCGACCGTCGGCATCACTTTCACGCCGAGGTCGTGCAGGCGGGCGATGACCTCCGCGCCGGGTGGGCCGGCGAAGCTGATCAGGCGCACGCCTTGGGCCGCGACCCACGCGGCGCTGTCGGCGAGGTCGGCCTGCGTCGGTACGAAGTTCACGCCGAACGGCTGGTCGGTGTGGTCCTTCACGCGGTGCACTGCAGCCCGCAGCTGCTCGGGTGTCATGGTCGCGGCGGCCAAGATGCCGAACCCGCCCGCTGCGCTGGTGGCGGCGGTCAGGTGCGACCCCGACACCCACCCCATACCGGTCTGCACGATCGGCAGCTCCGATCCCAGCAGGTCGCAGGCCTTGGTGTGGAGTTGGGGCGGGACGACCCGCGCGGCGTGGCTCACGAGCTCGGCACCTCGCGCTCGATCTCGCCGGTCGGGTCGATGACGTGGCGCAAGAGGTGCAGCTCATCGTCGGTCGGCAGGCGCGACTCGGACAGGCCGTCGGGGATGGCGAGCTCGAACCCGGTTGCGTCGACCACTTCGTCGACGGTCACGCCGGGGTGGAGCGAGCGGAGCTGCATCCGGTGGTCTGGGGTGTCGAAGTCGAACACACCGAGGTTGGAGATCACGCGGCGGATCTCGTGGTAGCGGGCGGCCACCGGCCCGAGCTGCGCCGCCCGGTCGTAACCGATCCCGCAGACGACGTCGACGTGGTCGACGAACACCCGCGGCGAGTGGTTGGCCACCCAGTAGCTGGTGGTGTCGTTGATCGTGTTGCCGGGCGCGCCGCGCAGGCCGAGGAGTTGGACTTTCGGTCGAGCGAGGTCGGGACCGAGCGCGGAGATGTTCTGGTTGCCGTACTGGTCGACCTGGGTCGCGCCCATCATCACGTGCCGGCGTCCCGACCAGACGATGTCGAACATCGAGCGGTAGCTGTTGGCGAACTCGACGACGCGGCCGCCGGGCCAGGCGAAGGCCTCGTCGTTGGCGATCAGCAGCGCTTCACCGTCGGTCATCATCAGGTCCGGCTCGAACGTGGCCCGCGCCAGGCGACCGCCGACCATCGGCACGGTCCCGATCGGGTTGGCCAGCAGCTCACCGTCACCTCGGAAGCACTCGGCGACGGCAACCGCGCACACTTCGGCTCGCGTCGGCGAGCCGAGCTCGCGTCCCTGCGCGTCGCTCACCGGGCACCTCCTTCGCCTTGGGCGCGCACGGTCGCCTGATACGTGTCCTCGTCGACGTCGACGTACTCGGCGCGGAACTCCTCCCACGCTTCGGGGCTCTTGGCCGCCGCGAAATAGGCCTGCTGCACCGCTTCGTCGCGTGGGTGGCGTGGCTCCGCCGCCGTGAAGTGCGCGGCGCCGTCGCGCTCCACGACGCCGTCGACCATCATCCGGTTCACCCGCAGCCGCAACTCGGTGCCGGCGATCTCGGCGAGCTGCGCGGTGGGCACCACCCGATCGGTCGAGATGAAGCGACCGCCGGTCCTGGCCGCCGCGAGCATGAGGTCGTCGAAGTACAAGTCGGGACCCAAGAACGCGGCGTTGCCGCGGGCGTCGGCCACGTCGAGGTGGCAGAGGGCGGCGTCGAGCTCGAGCGCGGGCATCGCCACCAGCTCCTCCCCCACGCCGTCGGGCCCGGGGTACGGCGACGTGACGGTGGCAAGCTCCGGGGTCGTGCGGAACACGTCGGAGCCCAAGCCCACCCGGGTCGGCAGGAACGGCACCCGCCACGCCGCGGCTTGCAGGCCGAGCAGCACTTGGCCTTCGTCGTACTCGACGGCAGACACGGCGCCATCCTGACGTGCTCTGCGAAAGTGCGGCTCGAGGGTCGGGCTGTGCTTGTTGGTGGCGCCCGCCACGTCGGCAGCCACGAACGCGAACACGACCTCGCGCACTTTGCCCGCCGAGCACAACAGCCCGACATCGGGCCCGCCGAACGCCACGACCCGCAAGTCGCGCACGTCCGACCGGCAGATGGCGCGGATCATCGACATCGGCTTGCGGCGGCTCCCCCACCCGCCGATGCCGACCGTCATCCCCGACTCGAGCCGGGCGACGACCTCGTCCTCGCTCAACCGCTTGTCGGTGCTCACGTCTCGTCGTCCGGCCCGAAGTCGGCAGCGCGTCCGGTCTCGACGAACGCATCGCGGGCTTCGTCGGCCACCCCCGCCAAGTTCAGCTCGAACGTGAAGCCCTGCTCGTAGCGGTAGCTGCGCCGCACGTCCCACAAGTCGATGCCGTTCAAGGACTCCTTCGCCGCGCGGATCACGACCGGGCTCTTGTCGGCGATCTGCGTCGCCACCTCGAACGCCTTGTCGCGCAGCTCGGCCGCGGGCACCACTGCCAGCACCGAACCGAACTCGTGCAGCTCCGCTGCCGTGACGGTGGCCGCGGTGTACACCATCGCCCGCATCTTGTGCTGCGGCACCAGGCGGCTGAGATGGGTGGCGGCGCCCAGCGCGCCCCGGTCGACTTCGGGCAGACCGAACGTGGCGTCGTCGGCAGCGACCACGATGTCGGCGTTGCCGACCAACCCGACTCCGCCGCCGAGGCAATAGCCGTTGACGGCCGCGATCACCGGGACCTCACACTCGTAGACGGCGGCGAACGCCTCGAAGCAACCACGGTTGGCGCCGATCAGGGCGTCGAACCCTTCGGTGGCCTGCATCTCCTTGATGTCGACGCCCGCGTTGAAGCCCTTGCCTTCGGCGCGCAGCACGACCACCCGCACGGCCGGGTCGTGGCCGAGCGATCGGATCTGCGCGGCGAGGTCGAACCATCCCGCCACGGTCAACGCGTTGACCGGCGGGTTGTCCATGACCACCTCGGCGATGCCGCGGTCGTCGACCTGATGGGAAGTCCCCATGGGTTACGTTCTCTCCAGCGGTTGCGTTTCTGACGTACCGTCAGGTTCTTCGGCACGGTAGTTCACGAGGTACGGCGATGACGATCCAGCTCGACCTGACCGGCCGTGTCGCCGTGGTCACCGGCGGCACCCGCGGAGTGGGTCTCGGGATCACCGACCGGCTCCTCGCGGCCGGGGCCACCGTCGTGACCTGTGGTCGCACCGAACCCGCCCCCGACGCGCTCCCCGACGGCGCGTCCTTCGTGGCCTGCGACGTGCGCGACCCCGAGGCGGTCGACGGTCTCGTGACCGGCATCGTCGACCAGCACGGATCGCTCGACATCGCGGTGAACAACGCCGGCGGGTCCCCCGCAGTCCCCGCCACCGAGGCGTCGCCGCGCTTCACCGACGCGATCGTGCGCCTGAACCTCCTCGCCGCGATCCATGTCGCCACCCGCGCCAACGCGCAGATGCAGACCCAGGCCGGCGGCGGTGTCATCGTGAACATCGGCAGCCGCTCGGGAATGCGCGCCACCCCGCTGACCGCGGCGTACGGCGCCGCGAAAGCCGCCCTGCTCAACCTCACCGAGACCCTCGCCATGGAGTGGGCGCCGAAAGTCCGGGTGGTCGCGGTGTCGGCCGGGATCGTCCGCACCGAAGGGTTCGAGGACTACTACGGCGGGCCCGAAGGTGCCGCCGCCGTGAGCGCCATGGTGCCGATGGGGCGCGTGGCGGAGCCCGCCGATGTCGGCAACGCCGTGGCGTTCGTCGCGTCGCCGCTCGGCGGGTTCATCAGCGGCGCGAACCTGGTCGTCGACGGCGGCGGCGAGCGGCTCGCGTTCGCGCAACACCTCTCCACATCATCAGGAGCGCAATGAGCAACCTCACGAGAGTTCCCGCGGTCGGGGCAGAAGGCTGGTTCACGTACGACACGGCAAGCCCCGCGCTCGTGGGCCAGCGGTGCGACGGGTGCGGCACGTACGTGTTCCCGAAAGCGTCGGGCATGTGCCGCAACCCCGACTGCACGAGCACGTCGTTCACCGAGGTCGAGCTGTCGCGTCGCGGCACGGTCTGGTCCTACGCCGACGCGCAGTACCAACCGCCCTCGCCGTTCGTGGTGCCGGGGCCCGAGTTCGAGCCGTACGCGCTGGCCGCCGTCGAGCTCGCCCACGAGGGGCTCATCGTGTTGGGTCAGGTCGTCGCAGGAGTGGGGGTCGACACCCTCAAAGTCGGCCAGGAGATGGAGCTCGCGGTCGAGCCGCTGTTCGCCGACGACGAGCACGAGTACCTGGTGTGGAAGTGGGCGCCGGTCGGGCAGGAGGCGAGCTGATGGTCGACACGCAGTCCGTGGTCGTCCTCGGGGCGGGCATGCACCCGTGGGGCAAGTGGGGCCGCAACTTCGTCGAGTACGGCCTGGTCGCGGCGCAAGCCGCGCTCGACGATGCCGGCGTCGGCTGGCGCGACATCCAGTTCGTGTCGGGGGCCGAGACGATCCGCAACGGCTACCCCGGCTTCGTCACCGGCGGCACCATGGCGCAGGCGCTGGGCTGGACCGGCTGCCGCGTGGCATCGAGCTACTCGGCGTGCGCGTCGGGCGCCACCGCGCTCGACGCCGCCCGCACCCGCATCCTCGCCGGCTTGTGCGACGTGGCCCTCGTGGTCGGCGCCGACACCACACCCAAAGGGTTCTTCGCGCCCGTTGGCGGCGACCGCCCTGACGATCCCGATTGGCTGCGGTTCCGCCTCGTCGGCGCCACCAACCCCAGCTACTTCGCGCTCCACGCCCGGCGCCGCATCGACCTGTACGGCGCGACCCCCGACGACTTCGCGCTGGTGAAGATCAAGAACGCACGTCACGGTCTCGAGAACCCCAACGCGCGGTACCGCAAGGAGGTCACCGCCGCCGACATCGCCGCCTCGCCGATGGTGTCGAACCCGCTGCGACTGCTCGACATCTGCGCGACCTCCGATGGCGCCGCCGCAGTGGTGCTGTGCTCGACCGAGTTCGCCAAGCGCCACGCATCGGCCGCCGGCACCTCGGGCGCGCCCGTGCGGATCGGCGCGGTCTCCACGGTGACGCCGAGCTACCCCGACACCACCATGGACCTCCCGTATCTGGCCACCGACTCGTCGGCTGCCGCGCCGGCGCCGGCCCGGCGCTTCAAGGCCACCATCGCCCAGGCGTGCTACGAGGAAGCCGGTATCGGGCCCGACGACGTCGACGTCGCCGAGGTCTACGACTTGTCGACCGCCCTCGAGCTCGACTGGTACGAGGACATCGGGCTGTGCGAGCCCGGTGAGGCCGAGAAGCTCATCCGCAACGGGGAGACCACCATCGGCGGCCGCATCCCCGTGAACCCGTCCGGCGGGCTCGCCTGCTTCGGCGAGGCGATCCCCGCCCAGGCGATCGCCCAGGTGTGCGAGCTCACGTGGCAGCTGCGAGGCCAGGCCACCGGCCGTCAGGTCGAGGGCGCGCGCGTGGGCGTCACCGCCAACCAGGGCCTGTTCGGCCACGGCAGCTCCGTGCTGCTGGTGCGCTGACGCCCTGCCGCGCCAGCGCGGCGCGACGCGGGCCGGTGGGCTACTGCGCGGGAGCAGGTGGCGCGGGCGGTACCGGCGCCGCGCCGCCACCCTGGCTCTGCGCGAGCTCGGCGTCGGCGGCCTCGACATCTTTTTGGAAACGCTTGTGGACCCACACGCGCTTGCCGAGCGCATTGGTCTGGCCCCACAATCCCGACATCGGACCGAGGCGGGTGGCGCGTGGCAGCACGGCTTCGGGGTTCTCGCTCTTGGGCTTCGACGGCACGAGCTTCGACGCCCGCAGCACCGTGATGCTCTGGTCGGTGACGACGAAGATGTAGTACTTCCCGCCGATCAACATGATCAGCGAGCTCACCAACACGAGGTACGGACTCGGGCCGGTCTGTCCCATGAACACGTGGCGAATCTGCTCGCCTGGCTGCAGGAACGGTTGTGCTCGTTCGACCAGCTTGTCGCGAAGGGCCATTCGTCATCTCCTCCAGCAATGGACGCCGAGATCTTCGCGCACCGCGCCCGCTTGCGCGCACACGGCGGTCAGCGACGGGGCCTCCCGGGGCGCCGCGCCGCCTGGGCTTCGGGCGAGACCAACGCGTCGAACTCGTCGTTCAACTTCTGCCAGTTCGCCACGCGGTCGGGATCGACGTCGCCCGCCTCGACGGCCGCGCGGATCACGCAACCCGGCTCGCTCGAGTGCGTGCAGCTCGAGAAGCGACAGTCGGCCGCGAGGTCCTCGAGGTCGCGGAAGGCCAGGAACAGGCCGTCGTCGACCTCCCACAGCCCCATCGAACGCAAGCCCGGTGTGTCGAGCAGGACCCCGCCGCCGGGCACCGACTTCAGGTGCCGGTTCGTGGTGGTGTGCCGTCCCTTCAAGTCGCGCTCGCGGACCGCGCCAGTGGCCAGCACGTCCTCGCCGATCAGCCGGTTGGCCAACGTGGACTTGCCGGCACCTGACGGCCCGAACAGGACCGCGGTGGCATGCGGGAGCTCAGGAGTGGACAGCTCCCGGCGCAGCTCCTCGATCCCCCGCCCGTCGGTCGACGACGTGACCACGATGCGGTGTCGCGCGCCGACCCGTAGCTGCAGCCCGGCGACCACCTCCTCGAGGTCGAGGGCGGGGTCGAGCAGGTCGGCCTTGGTGACGACGACGATCGGCTCCGCGCCGCTCTGCCAGGCAGTGACCAGCTCGCGGTCGATGCGTTCGGGGTTGAGGGGCTTGTCGAGGCCCGCCACCACGAAGACCACGTCGGCGTTGGCGGCCAGCACGTGCGGCCGCGCGACGCCGCGGCTGCGGTGTCGCACCAGCGTCGACCGGCGCGGCAGAACCGCCGCCACCTGGAAGCGCGGGTCGTCGTCGACCCCGGCCGTGAGCGCGACCCAGTCGCCCACCACCGGCAGCTCGGACGCACCCGCGAAGTCGTCGCCTTCCTCCGTGGCGACCAGCACGCGGTCCTGCCCTCCTTGCACCACCCGGCCAGGCATCGCACCGTCCGGCGCGACCGCGGCGAACGCGTCGGCCCAGCCGTCGTCCCAGCCGAAGGTCGTGAGCCGCTCCACTGGACCTGCAACCTAGTGGTGCCTGCTTCGCGGCAGCCGCTGGACGTGCGGGGGCTGGCCGCCGCGAGAACCGCTGGTGACGAGCGTCGCTCGACCACGGCGGACTCGCATCCGCCCGGATCTCACGGGTGCTGCGACGACACCGCGACCACTTCGCCGGTCATGTACGTCGAGTAGTCCGAGGCGAGGAACACCATGACGTTGGCGACTTCCCAGGGCTCCGCCGCCCGCCCGAACGCCTCACGCTGCTCGAGCTCGGCCAGCAGCTCGTCGCTCGTGACCTTCGCCAGGAACGGGTGCATCGCCAAGCTCGGCGCCACGGCATTCACCCGCACGCCGTGGGGTGCCGCCTCGATCGCCGCGCAACGGGTGAGGGCCATGACCCCCGCCTTGGCCGCGGCATAGTGGGCCTGGCCCTGTTGCGCGCGCCAACCGAGCACCGACGCGTTGTTCACGATGACGCCGCTGCCGCGCTCGTACATGTGGCGCAGGCCGGCCCGCATGGCGCGGAACGTGCCGTTCAACGTGACGTCGATGACCTTGTCCCACTGCTCGTCGGTCATGTCGACCAGGTCGGACGTTCCGCCGAGTCCGGCGTTGTTGATCAACACGTCGATCCCGCCGAAGTGGTCGACCGCGCCGGCGAACAGCGCCGCCACGTCCGCCTCCTGGGTGACGTCGCACCGCACCGTGCCGGGCCGCTCGCCTGCCACCTCGGCGAGCGCGTCGGCCGCCTCTCCGAGCCGCCGTTCGTGCGCGTCGGAGATCACCAGGCGTGCGCCTTCCTCGGCAGCCCGCTTGGCCACCGCGAACCCGATGCCCGTCCCGGCAGCCGCGGTGACCACCACCGTCTTGCCCGCGAGCAGAGCGTGGGCGGGGACGTACTCGGGGGCAGGTGCCGGCATCAGTGCTCCTGGGGTTCGCGCGGGAGCCCGAGGCCCCGCTCGCCGATGATGTTGCGCTGGATCTGGTTCGACCCGGCGTAGATGGTGTCCGAGCGGCTGAACAGGAACAACCGCTGGAGCGACGACAGCTCGTAGCTCACGGGCGCGCCCACGCCGACGAGCGCGTCGGCGCCGAGCACGTCCATCGCCAAGTCGCCGAGCTCGCGGTGCCAGGTGGCCCACGACAGCTTGGTCACCAGCGCTTCGCGCGGCAGTTCGGCGCCGGCCTGGGCCAGAACCCGCAGCGCGGTCCACCGCATGATCCGCAGACCGGCTTCGGCCCGTGCCAGACGTTGCCGCACCACGGGATCGTCGATGCGACCGTTGGCGCGGGCATGTGCCTCGATGCGGTCGAGCTCGTTGCGAAACAGCAGCTGTTGGCCGAGCGTCGACGCGCCGCGCTCGAACGCGAGCGTGCCCATCGCCACCTTCCAGCCGTTGTTGACACCACCGACCACGTTGGCGGTGTCGGTGCGTGCGTCGTCGAAGAACACTTCGTTGAACTCCGACGTGCCGGTGGCCTGGCGGATGGGGCGGACCTCGATGCCGGGCTGGTCCATCGGCACGAGCAGGTACGAGATGCCCTTGTGCTTGGGGGCGGCGCGGTCCGTGCGGGCCAGCACGAAGCACCACTGCGCCCAGTGCGCCAGCGACGTCCACACTTTCTGCCCGGTGATCGACCACTGGTCGCCGTCGAGGTCGGCCCTCGTTGCCACGTTCGCCAGGTCGCTGCCGGCGTTGGGCTCCGAGTACCCCTGGCACCACAGCTCGGTGCCGGCGCGGATCCCGGGCAGGAAACGGGCCTGCTGGTCAGCCGTGCCGAACGCGATGATCGTCGGCCCGGCCAACGTCTCGCCGATGTGACCGAGGCGCCCGGGCCCTTGCGCGCGGGCGTACTCCTCGTGCCAGATCACCTGCCGGGCGAGCGGCAGCCCTCGCCCCCCGGCCGCCACCGGCCAGGCCAGACCGATCCAACCGGCGCGCCCGAGCTCGTGCTCCCAGGCGAGCCGCTCGTCGAACAGCTCGTGCTCGTCGCCGGGGCCGCCACGCCCCTTGACCTCGGCGAAGGACCCCTCGAGCCGCTCGGTCAGCCAGGTGCGGACTTCGTCACGGAAGTCGTCGTCGGCCACGGTCGGGCCGGTGACGGTCATTCAATACCGCAGCCCTGGCGCCCGGACGCCGAACACGTCGGTGGCGAGTTGCTGGCCGAGCTTCGTGGCATCCCAACGGGTGCTGGTCGAGATCGACGGTCCTTCCGCCCAACCCTTCATCAACACGATGTCGGCGCCCACCGCGCGCAGGATCTGGCCGGTCACGAGCTGCGACTCGTCGCTCGCCAACCAGGCCACCAGCGGCGACGACGTGGCCGGGTCCATCGGGTTGAACTCGTCGTCGGGCACGTCGTCGGGCTCGATGACCGTGGGCGCGTTGGGCATCGTGCCCGTGAGACGGGTGGCCGCGGCAGGCCCGACGCAGTTCACGGTGACGCCGAGCTTGTAGAGCTCGAGACTGAGGGTGAGCGTGAGGCCGGCGATGCCGGACTTGGCGGTGGCGTAGTTGGTCTGGCCGAAGTTGCCGACCAGCCCGGCTCCGGACGTGGTGTTGATGACCCGGCCAGTGAAGGTCTCCCCGTTCTTGGATCGCTCCCGCCAGTGGCGCGCCGCGTGATGGCACGGCGCCCAGGTGCCCTTGACGTGCACGCGCAGCACCGCATCGAAGTCGGCCTCGGACATGTTCCAGATGGCGCCGTCGCGGACGATGCCGGCGTTGTTGACCAGCACGTCGAGCTGCCCGTACGTGTCGACGGCCTGGGCGATCATCCGCCCGGCGCCGCCGTAGTCGCCGACGTCGTCGTAGTTGCCGACGGCCTCGCCGCCACGGGACCGGATCAGCTCCACGGTGAGGTCGGCGTCCTTGCCGCTGCCTTCGCCGTGGACCGAACCGCCGAGGTCGTTGACGACCACTTTCGCCCCGTGCTTGGCCAGCTCCAAGGCGTGACCCCGCCCGATGCCGTGGCCGGCGCCGGTGACGATCGCGACCTTGCCGTCGAGCATTCCCATCCTGCGTGCCGCCTCCGTGCGCGTTTCTGACTGAGTGTCAGATCCTAGAGGCGTCGTCGCGCGCACGGAAAGTCCCGGCGCGGTCGATCTTCAGCAGTCTCTCAGGTTGCGCTCTGCGTGCTTTCGGATTCGATCGATAACCAATGAGCCATGACCGACAACCCGCCCCCTTCCGGCGAGCCGCCGCGGCCCGAGCACGATCCTGCGGCTGTGCCACCGGCCGGCGCAACGCCGCCGGACACCGGCCCGCTCCCCGATGCTGCGCCACCCACCGCGACCCCGCCGCCTGCGGCGCCGCCCGACGGCCTGGGGCCCGCGTACCGCGCCGCGGCGCCGGGCGGCACCGCGCCGGTCGCGGCAGCTGAGGCGCCGGCGCCGCCCGCGCCGTCGACGGCGAAGTCGTGGATCATCGCCGGCGTCGTCACCGCCGTGGTCGTGATCGGCGTGGTGCTCGGCGTCACGTTGAGCGGCTCCAAGTCGAAGTCGAAGACGGCGCCGGCCGCCACGTACAGCCAAGACGGCGGCCAGACCCAGTCGAGGTTCGGCCCGGCCGGCGCTCGCGGGGCAGTCGGCAAGATCACCGCGATCAACGGCCAGACGCTCACCGTCAAGGACTCCGCCCCTGGGAGCAGCGCGTCGACCACCAAGGTGAAGACCACCAGCAAGACCAAGTTCACCCAATCGGTCACCGGCAAGATCACCGACATCAAGGTGGGCGACCACGTGACGGCCACCGGCGACGACAGCAACGGCGGGGTGGCCGCGACGCGTGTGGTCGACAACGGGACCACGCAGACCCCGGACTTCCGGGCCCGACGCCAGAACAACCAGAGCAACCAGAACGGCCAGAGCAACCAGGCTGGACCGCAGGGCCAAGGCGGCCAGTTCACGGGCCCACCCAACGGGTCGAACGGGCAGGCCGGGCCGGCCATGACGTTCACGACGGGCACGGTGACGTCAGTCGACGGCACCAAGATCGTCATCAAGGACGCGAAGGGCCAGTCGAAGACGATCACCACGTCGTCGTCGACCACGTTCACGGTGGTGCGCACGGCCAAGCTGTCTGACCTGAAGGTGGGCGACACGGTGATCGCCACCGGCACCCGCTCGGGCTCGACGGTGACGGCCACGACGGTGCGGGAAGGCGACGCCGGCTTCGGCGGACCACGGTTCCAGTTCCAGGGTGGGCAGGCCCCTGGTTCGCAGGGCTCCGGCTCGCAGAGCTCCGGCACGCAGGGATCCGGCACGCAGGGCACCGGCGGATGAGGCGCCGGCTGCTCCAACCGTGGGTCGTGATGCCCACGGTTGCGATCCTGGCGCTGGCGAGTTGGCTCGTGGTCCGCTCGACCACTGGCGGGTCCAACACCTCGACCACGTCCACCTCGCAACTCGTCGCGGCCACCAGCGGCACGATGAGCCAGACCGTCACCGCCACAGGCACGATCGCCGCCGCCGACACCGACGACCTGAGCTTCTCATCGTCGGGCAAGGTGACCGCGGTCAACGTCGCTGCCGGCGACAAGGTGAAGGCTGGGCAGGTCCTTGCCACCATCGACTCGTCGCAGCTCCAAGCGTCGGTGTCGACCGCCGAGTCGACGCTCGCGCAAGCGCAAGCCCAGCTGTCGGACGACGAGTCCTCGGGCGCGTCGTCCGCTCAGCTGTCGGCCGACAGCGCCAAGGTCCAGTCCGCGCAGGATGCGCTCACCACCGCGCAGCAGAACCTCGCCGGCGCGCAGCTGGTCGCCACTTTCGACGGCACGGTCTCGGCCGTGAACCTGACGGTCGGCGAGCAGTTGGGCTCGTCGGGCGGGGGCGGCACCGGCCAGACCGGCAGCGGCAGCGGATCGGGAGGCAACGCCAGCGTCCCGAGCGGTTCCGGCGGCACGGGCGGCAACGGCGGCGATTCGTCGACCGGCTCGTCCACCGCTCAGATCCAGGTCATCAGCACCGGCAAGTACTCGGTGCAGCTCGCCATCAGCGACCTCGACGTCAAGAACCTGGCCGTCGGCCAGACAGCCAACGTCAGCCTCACCACCGGAACGGCGGGCGGGGGCGCCGGCGGCTTCGCGCGACGGTTCTTCGACGCTGGTGGGGCCGCGTTCGGCGGCGGGCAGTCGCCGCAGAGCCAAGGCGCATCGCGCCAGAGCGGCTCGGGCTCGTCCGGTTCGGGCAGCTCGGGGACCGGCAGCGCGGGATCCGGTGCGTCGAGCCTGTCGCAGGTCGCCGCAGTGCAAGGGAAGGTGACGTCGGTCGGTCGAGTGGCCAGCGCCACGTCCGGCGTGTCGTCCTATCCCGTCGTGGTCGAGTTCTCGACCACCTCGGGTGAGTACAACCCCGGCGCCACCGCCTCGGTGAGCATCGTGTACAAGTCGATCCCCAACGCCGTCCAAGTTCCGGTGACGGCCGTGTCGTTCTCGTCGAGCGGCTCGAGCACGGTCACCGTCGACGACAACGGCAAGCGCTCGACGCGCACCGTGCAGACGGGCATCACGTCGGGCGGCATGATCCAGATCACGTCGGGCCTCCAAGCGGGCGAGGAAGTCGTCGTCACGGGCCGGACGGCTGGCGCGGTGCCGACCAGGTCGAACGGCGGCCCCGCCAACTTCACCACGGCCGGGGGCAACTGATGGCGGAGATGATCGCCGACGGGTCACCTCCCGTCATCGAGTTGATCGACGTGACCAAGGTGTATGGGGCCGGGACGCTCGAGGTGGCTGCGGTGCGCGACGTGTCGCTACGGATAGAGCGCAACGAGCTGGCCGCGATCGTGGGCCCGTCGGGGTCGGGCAAGTCGACGTTGATGCACATCCTCGGTGGGCTCGACGTGCCGACCTCGGGGGTCTACCGCCTCGAAGGCCACGACGTGCAGCAACTCGACGACGACCAGCTGGCCGAAGTCCGCAACACGCACATCGGGTTCGTGTTCCAGCAGTTCAACTTGCTCTCGTACTTGACGGCCCAACGCAACGTCGAGCTCCCGCTCGTGTACGCCGGCCTCGATCCTGCCGAGCGCCGGGAGCGGGCGATCGACGCGCTCGCCAGCGTCGGCCTCGCCGACCGGGCGCACCACAAGCCGGGAGAGCTGTCCGGCGGCCAGCAGCAGCGCGTCGCGGTGGCGCGGGCGCTCGTGACGGAGCCGGCGCTGATCCTCGCCGACGAGCCGACCGGCAACCTCGACTCCACGTCCACACGTGAAGTCCTCGACTTGATGGTCGACCTGCACCAGTCAGGGCGCACGATCGTGTTGATCACGCACGAGCACGACGTCGCAGACCGCGCCGGCCGCACGATCCGCATGAGCGACGGCCGAGTGGTCGACGCCGAGGCGGTCGGCGCGCCATGAGGTGGCCCGACACCATCCGCACCGCCAACGAAGCGGTGCGGACCCACCGCTTGCGCTCCACGCTGACGATGCTCGGGATCCTGATCGGCATCGCCGCGGTGATCCTGACGGTCGGCCTGGGGCAAGGCGCGAAGTCGAAAGTCCGCGACCAGATCAACGAGCTCGGCACGAACGTCCTCGTGGTGTCGCCCGGCAGCAACACGAACTCGAGCTCCGGCGTGCGGGGAGGACTCGGATCGGCCACGACGCTGACTGCGGAGGACGCGGCCGCCATCTCCGACAAAGCGGTGGCCCCCGACATCGCCGCAGTCGCGCCGGTGGCCTCCACTGGGGCCAGCCTCATGCAGGGCTCCACCAACTGGACCACCCGCCTCACCGGCACCACTCCCGCGTGGCAGACCGTCCGCTCACGCAAGGTCACCTCGGGACGGTTCCTGACCGACAAGGACGAGTCGTCGGGCGCGTCAGTGGTCGTGCTCGGGCCCGACACCGCCTCGGAGCTCTTCGGCGGCCGGGATCCCGTCGGCGAGACCGTGACGTACGACGGCACCGAGCTCCAGGTCGTCGGCGTGCTCCAGTCGCTGAGCAGCTCCGACGACACGTCGAACAACGACATCGCGATCGTGCCGATGTCGACGTACCAGCAACGGCTCGTGGGCGGCACCTCGCGAAACTCGGTCAGCTCGATCTACGTGAAGGCCACTTCAGCGGGCGCGTTGTCGGCTGCTTATCAGGAGGCCAACGCGACGCTGCTCAACCTGCACCACATCACGGTGCCGACGCAGGCCGACTTCTCGATCGCCACACAGCAGTCGATCCTGCAGGCCGCCACGTCGGTCAACTCGACGCTCACCGTGATGCTCGGTGGGATCGCCGTGATCGCGCTGCTGGTCGGCGGCATCGGCGTGATGAACATCATGTTGGTGTCGGTCACCGAGCGTGTGCGCGAGATCGGGCTGCGCAAGGCCCTCGGCGCCCAGCAGCGCGACGTGCGCCGTCAGTTCCTGGTGGAGGCATCGGTGCTCGGCCTGGCCGGCGGGTTGCTCGGTGTCCTCGTCGGCATCGCCGGCGCGCTGATCCTCCCGCACGTCAGCAGCTCGCGCATCGACTTGTCGGCAACGGTCGCGCTGCTCGCCATCGCGGTGTCGGTCGTCGTCGGGCTGGTGTTCGGCGTCTACCCCGCCTCGCGTGCCGCACGGCTCGCGCCCATCGACGCCCTCCGGAGCGAGTGACATGACCGATGCCAACCCGTTCCCCTCGAGTCGCCGGCCGCAGCGCAAGAAGCGCCGCCTGGTGGTGGCCGGCGCAGCGCTGGTCGCCGTGGGCGCGGTCATCGCCGGCTCGGTCGTGGCCGCCAGTGGGTCCGACTCCGGCTCCGCGTCGTACCGCACGGCGACCGTCGGCCGTCATCCCGTGCAACAGACGATCGACGCCGTGGCGGTCGTGCAGCCGGTTCGCCAGGCCACCGTCGCCTTCCCGG
Organism: Acidimicrobiales bacterium; assembly: GCA_035547835.1. Taxonomy (NCBI): domain Bacteria; kingdom Bacillati; phylum Actinomycetota; class Acidimicrobiia; order Acidimicrobiales; species Acidimicrobiales bacterium. The sequence continues at coordinate 125,033 of DASZTW010000012.1, read as the reverse complement.
TGAGCGGCACCGTGAAGTCGGTCGACGTCAGCGTCGGCGACACAGTGACGACCGGCCAAGTCCTGGCCGCCCTCGACGCCAGCGCGCTGCAAGCGTCGTTGTCGGACAAGCAGGCCGCGCTCGCGCAGGCCCAGCTCGCGCTGCAGGAGGCTTTGGACGGCCAGAACCCCGGCCTCAGCGGCAGCGGCAGGTCGGGCAGCGGCGGAAGTGGCGCGGTGACCACGTCGGCCACCGGTGCTGCCGTGCCGTTCGACTCGGCCGCGTACACCGCCGGCCCCGGCGGCGGGACCAGCGGCGGGACCAGCCCGAACGGCGGCTCGGGCAGCGGGTCGCCCACGAGCTCGACGAGCAGCGCGCCCAGCAGTGCCGACATCTCCGACGCCCAACAAGCCGTGCTCGCCGCCCAACAGCAGGTCGACCAGGACCTCGCCGCCGCCCAGGCCGCCATCACCAACTCGTCGAACGTCTGCGCAGCGGTGAGCTCGAGCAGCTCGCCGTCGACCAGCGACATCACCGCCTGCCAGCAGGCGCTGCAGAGCGTGATCGACGCGCAGGCCACGGTGTCGAAGGACCAGGGCGCGCTCCAGAAGGCGGTCGACCACCTCAGCTCGCTGCTCGAGCAGGCCGCGAAGGGATCGAGCTCGGGCTCGTCGACGCCGTCGAGCACGCCCTCGACGGGCGGCGCGACCGGCACCGACCGGTCGCAGGGATCCGGCGCGTCGGGCTCGGGCGCGACCGGCTCGAACGGGTCGGCGACGAAGGGCTCGGGCGGCAGTGGTGGCTCGACCGCCCCTTCGGCCTCTGACCTCGTGGCCTACCAGAAAGCCGTCGACGCGGCGAGCGACCAGGTGGCCGTCGCCCAGCAGGCGGTCGCGCAAGCCACGGTGGTCAGCCCGATCGCCGGCACCGTCGAAGCCGTCAACGTGACGGTCGGCAGCTCGGTGAGCGCTGCGTCGACCAGCACGAACATCGTCATCAAAGGCGAAGGCGGCTACGAGGTCACGACCACGGTGGCGGTCACCGACCTCCCCAACCTCGAGGTCGGTCAGGATGCGTCGGTCACGCCCGACGGCCACGCGACGGCCTTGCACGGCCAAGTCGTGGCGATCGGTGTGGCCGGCACCACCAACGCCAGCACGGGCGACACGGTCTATCCGGTGGTGATCGGCCTGCAAGACGACAGCGACGGCCTCACCAACGGCGCGACGGCGAACACGTCGATCGTCACGGCCGCGAGCCGAAACGGCTTGGCGGTGCCGACATCAGCCGTCGAGACGCTCGTCGGGCGCCACTTCGTGACCGTGGTCAGCGGAGGGAAGGGCACGCGCAAAGCCGTGACCGTGGGCGCGATGGACTCGACGTGGACCGAGATCAAGTCGGGCCTCCGCGCCGGAGACCGCGTGGCACTGGCCGACTTGTCCGAACCGCTGCCCGACTCCGCCACGTCGTCGTCGAACGGCACCAACGGGCGCAACGGCGGCATCGTCACGGGCGGGCCGCCCGTGTTCCAGTTCAACCGGGCCCGGTCGGGAGGCGGCGGCTGACGTCGGGCCGGGTTCGGCGCTACCCGTCGTCGCCGACCAGCGAGGCCTTGAGCTCCCGCTTGAGGAACTTCTGGTTGGCGTTGCGCGGCAGGGGCTCGTCGAGCACCCAGATGCGGCTGGGCACCTTGAACTTCGCCAAGCGCTCGCCGACGAAGGCCTGCAGCTCCTCGGGGTCGATCGTGGCGCCCTCGACCGGGTAGACGGCGGCCGCGACCTCCTCCCCCAACCGTTCGTCGGGCACGCCGAAGACCGCGACTTCGGCCACGTCGTCGTGCTCGTAGATCACCGCCTCGACTTCGCTGCAGTACACGTTCTCGCCGCCGCGCAGGACCATGTCCTTCACCCGGTCGACGATGAACACGAAGCCGTCCTCGTCGATGCGCGCCACGTCGCCGGTGTTGAACCAGCCGTCGCGGATCGCGTCGGCGGTGGCCTCCGGTTGGTTGAGGTAGCCCTTGATGACCACCGAGCCGCGCACGCACAGCTGCCCCACGGTGGTCGGCGAGGCAGGCAGTTCGCTGCCGTCGTCGTCGACGAGCTTGGCGTCGAGCGTGGGCACGACCGGCCCGGCCGAGTCGGGCTTGTCGACGAAGAACGCGCCGCTGCTGGCGGTGACGATGCCGTGCGTCTCGGTGAGCCCGTAGCCCGTCGACGCGGCGCCTTTCACCGACTTGTCGATCTTGGCCACCAGGTCTGCTTGCAGCGGTGCACCACCACCGCCGAGACCACGCAAGCTCGACGTGTCACGCTTGGCCCAGTCGGGGTGGGCGAGCATCTCGCGGGTCATGGTTGGCACGCCCGAGAAGTTCGTGACCCGCTCTCGTTCGATGAGCTCGATCGCCCGGGCGGCGTTCCACTTGTACGTGAGCACCACCCGCGCGCCGGCCAGCGTGGCGGGGTGCAGGACGCAGTTGCAGGCCGTGACGTGGAACAGCGGCGTGGGGGCCATGAACACCAGCTGACCGCCGGGCTGCTCGGGTGCCGCGACGTTGTCGGACTTGCCCTCGAGCTCGGCGGCCCGGGCCGACACCGCCGCCCAGAACATCAGGTGGAGGATGTTGTGCACCGAGCCGCGGTGGGTCAGCTGCGCGCCTTTCGGGAAGCCCGTGGTGCCCGACGTGTAGAAGATGCACGCGTCGTCGTTGCTGTCGATCTCGATCGCAGGCGGCTCGTCGACCCCGTCGGCCGCCATGAGGTCGTCCCACCGCACCGTGTCGTTGCCGGCAGGCGGCTCGGCGCGCACGAGCACCACAGGCAGCGGCCCGGCTTCACGCAACTTGTCGAGGTGGGGCGTCACCCGCTCGAGGCGTTCTTCGTCGACGATCAGGGCCTTCGGCGCGGAATCGGTCAGGCCGAACTCCATCTCCGGGCCCGTCCACCACGCGTTCATGCCGACGAGCGCGGCGCCGAGCGCGACGGTGGCCCAGTACGTGACGATCCACTCGGGGTAGTTGCGCATCGACACGGCGACCCGATCGCCTCGGCCCACACCGTGCTCGGTGCGCAACCAGTGCGCCAGCGCGTTGACCTGGGCGCGGACCTCGCCGTACGTGTGGCGCTCGTCCTCGAACACCAGATAGTCGCGATCGGCGTAGTTCGCGCTGATGTCCCAGATCGTCTTCATGTCGTTGGGCGCGGATGGGAAGACGCGCATGGGCACGCCGTCGACGGTGGTGTCGACCATCGCGAACGGCGCGCCGTCGGCGGTCAGCTCCGCCCACGCGGCCTGGAAGTGCTCCAGCATGTGATCCCCTTGATGAGTCGCTGCTCGCCCGACCGTAGTGCGGCCGCGCGGCGGGCCGGTCCCGTCACGACGACAGGAACGGGAAGCCCCACAGGTTGTCGAGCACGATGTCGGTGTCAGAGCGCGAGTTGGCGCGCACCGACGCGTCGGTGACGGGTTGGATCTTGGCGGGCAGGCCGGTCTGCGCCAGCTTCGGGCTCATCAAGTAGTTCAGGAAGTAGCCCGGTTGGAACATCACCCCGGCGGCCGTCCAGTACTTGTTCGTGTCCGCGTACTGCCGCGCGGTGGGGGCGCCCGGCCCGCCGAAGATGTCGGGGCTCAGCGCCGAGGAGTGGAAGCCGAGGATCACGAGGTCGACGTGCGCGCGGCGCAGGTCGTCGAGGGTGAGGCCACCGTGGACGACGTCGGCATCTGCCAACCCACCGACGTCGACCACTTGGTTGTCGAGCAAGTACGGCAGGACGCCGGCGTCGAACGTGGCCACGCCGCCCTCGAAATGCGCGTCGCGCAGCACGTGCCCGAAGGCCTCGTGCGCGTCCTGCAAGCGGTACCGGTAGGCCAGCCAGCCGATCGCGTCGTTGGCACCCATGTACCCCACACCGACCGCCAGCGCGATCGCGGCGACACCGACGGCGAGCGGGTTGCGCCACGCGACCCGCGCCAGCACCGCGCACAGCACCACGACCGCGGCGACAAGCGGTACCAGCCCGGTCTTGAGGTCGAGCGGCTCCCAGGCCACCACTGCGGCCATGGCGACGCCGACACCGAGCAGCCCGCCGAGGTCGCGCCCGACATAGCGCTCGGTCCGTGCGTCGCCACCGAACGCGGCGATCGCGAGTGGGCGGCTGAGCACCACGACCACCACCGGGAACAGCAGCTGCCAGTAGAAGCGGTGGGCGGGGTCCATCGCGAGGTTCGAGCTCTTGTACAGCCCCAGCACGATCGTCGCAGCGACCACCGCCAACACGAACGGGGTGGCGTCCTGCAGCCGTTCGGCGCGGCTCCGCTTCGGCCCCTCGGCGCGCCGCACGAACAGCACCGCCACGAGCCCGGCGATGGCGGCCAACGCCAGCACCGGCGACAGCGAGGACAGGGCGTCGACCGCCTTGTGCGAAGCCGGGCCGCCGTTGGTGGACTTCTCGTAGAACGGGTTCGGGAAGAACCAGCCGAAGTGCTGCCAGCGCCACAGCCAGTAGACCACCCACCCGCCACAGACCCATCCGAGGCCGCGCGCATGGCGCGGCGTGCGGTCGATGAGCAGCGCCCACACCATCGCCACACCGGCGAACACGATCCCTTCGGGGCGGCTCGAGGCCAGGGCGGCGGCAGCCACGTAGCCCCACACGGTCAGCTCGCCCGTGCGGTACACCATCGAGAACACCACCGCGATCAGCAACGCGAACGACGCCGTCTCGAGCCCGCCGAACAGCTGCAAGTAGAACACCGGGCTGGCCAGCGCCACCGCCAACAAGAGGAACTCCTGGCGGCGAGGCAACCCGGCACGCCGCACCCCCGCGACGTACCCGGCCAAGATGCCGAGCGACACGAGCTTGAAGAACAGCTCGACCGGGATCCGCAACAAGGCCGGGATGATCGACACCACCGCGTACAACGTGTTGGTGTATGCCTCGACCCGGGGGCCGGTGGGGTTCCAGTTCCAGTGACCGCTGTGCACCAGGGTCTGGCCGTAGCGCCACGTGATGAACGAGTCGTCGAGCGTGAAGCGGATGAACACCCACACGAAGAACACCGTCACCAGGGCCAAACCCCAGTACGCGGCCTTCCACCGCTCGACCTGACCCAGCCGCTCGCGCAGCGGTGGTCGGTGGTCCTGGTCGCGGTAGAAGTCAGCCGTCTCGTCGTCAGGCACCGTCGTGCCGGGCGCGGCCGGGGCGGCGACCGTCTCCGCAGGCACCGCCGGGCCGACCACCACGGCCGCAGCCGGCGGCGTGGCCGACGCGGGCAGCGTCGGCCCAGACAGTGCCGGCGCGGACGGCACCCCCTCGGACCTCGCAGCTTCACGCGACGCGGTCGCGTCGGGCGTGTCAGAGGGTGGGCCGCTCGTCGCTTCCTCGGGGTCGGGGATCGACATGTCGGCGGCGAGCACACCCGACCCGCCGTGCCCCTCGCCGCGCGCCGCCGGGCGCGGTGCGGGGGCCAGGCCACCGAAGCGGCTCCATGCCGCCAGCATCTCGGTGCGGCGCGGTCCGTCGATGGCGAGTGCGTCGATGTCGAGGAACCGCACCGTGCCTTGGCCCTGGCGCACCGCCACGCGCCGCTCCACGTCGTCGCACACGGCCACGAACTCGGTACCGTCGCCGCTGCGCCGGAAGGTTTCCCACGCCTCGATCGGGTCGTCGACCATCGCGTCGCTCGGTGGCTCCCAGCCGCCCGACACGCCGGTCCGCAACAAGTAGCCGGTCGGCACGCCGCCGGGATCGGGCGTGAAAAGCACGGCCAACTCGTCGACCCGGCGATCGGCGACCAACCGTGCGACGAGATCGAGGATCGCCGGGTCGATCTCAGTGTGGTCGCGCTGGCCTACCAGGTCGACGAGGAGGCGACCGACCGCCCTCCCCTGCCGCCCAGGCCCCGACCTTGCCGCCGTCATCGCTCCCATCATGGCTGATGCGCCCCGCACCCCACCGGGCGACGACGCGGGTGGTGGCGGCAGATGACGACCACGTGGTCCCGCCTGGTCCGGCAACGCCCGATGAGCCACCGAGGCCGTTTCACGCCGCAACGGACGTCTTGATCGTCGCCTGACCCGCTCCGTGCTTCCGATGGCAACGTCCGTGTCGTCTCGGGCGCACCACAGGAGCGCCCACCGCGGCTGCCGCGAGAAGGATCAGGCGAGACGGGCTCGAGGCCCTGCTGACCAGATCACGTCGACGTGCCCGGCCACGCCTTCGCCGCGTACTCGGCGCGCAGGTCCTTCTTGACGATCTTGCCGATCGACGCCCGTGGCATGTCGGCGCGCACCTCGAGCTGCTCGGGGATCTTCTGGGTCATCAGCTTGGCGTCGCGACAGCACCGAACCATCTCGTCGAACGTCAACGGGTCGGCCGCGTCAGCGGGTTGGACCACCGCGCACACCCGTTCGCCGCGCTCGGCGTCGGGCACGCCGATCACCGCGACGTCGGCGACTTTCGGGTGCGCGGCGAGCACGTCCTCGATCTCCTTGGCCGAGATGTTCTCGCCTTTGCGGACGATGACGTCTTTGAGCCGGCCCGTGAGGCTCAAGTGCCCGTCGGGGCGGAGGATCCCGAGATCGCCCGTGCGGAAGTAGCCCTGCTCGTCGAACGCCTCTTCGTCGAGCGCCGGATCGAGGTAACCCTCGAACACCATCGGGCCCTTCACCCGCACTTCGCCTTCCTCGCCCGGCGCCGCGTCGCACCCGTCGATCGTGACCATCCGCACCTCGATGCCCTCGATCGGCGAGCCGTCGGTGTTGGCGAGCTGCTCGTCGGTGTCGGTCGGCGATCCGTTGGCGATCATCGGCACCTCGGTCATGCCGTAGCCGTGCACGATGCCCCGCCCCCCGATCTCACGCTGCACGGCGAAGTGGTGCTCGGGTGCCTTGGGGCCGCCACCGCCCGACATGAGCCGCAACGTGGGCAGGATCGGCTCGTCGGGCTGCTTGCGCTGCTCGCCCAGGAACATCACGTAGAACGCCGGGCCGCCACCCGCCATCGTCACGCCGTGGCGGCGGTAGAAGGGCAGCGCGTCGGCGATCACGAACGCTTCGACCACGACAGCCGGGAACCCCAGGCACAACATCGTGACGAGGTAGTCGGGGCCGGCGATGTGGGCGTAAGGGAACGCCATCGACCCGACATCGTCGGGCGACATGTCGAGGGCCTTCGCGAGCCCCCAGCCGCCGGCGATGAGGGTCTGGTCGGTGTGCTGCACGCCTTTGGGATCCGACGTGCTGCCCGACGTGTAGTAGATCCAGCGAACCGGCGCCTCCCCTTTGGCCACCGCCGGGAGGGCGTCGAGCGTGGCCGGGTCGCCTTCGGGCAGCGGGTGGTCGGCGTCGACCACCACGATCTTCGGCGGGTGCTCGAGCCCCGCGTTGACCGATTCCGCGAGCTCGACGAAGTCGAAGCCGCGGAACTCGCCCGGAACGAAGAACAGCTCGGCGCCGGTCTGGCGCAGCGAGAACCCGACCTCGCGCTCGCGGTACAAGTGCAGGATCGGGCTCTGCACGGCGCCCAGGCGTGCGAGCGCAGACGACAACACGATGGTGTCGACGCGGGTCGGGAGCTGCCACGCGACCGTGGTGCCCTCGCCGATGCCGTACGCGGCGGCCAGCCCCGCCGCGACCCGTTCCACCCGGTCGCGGAACTCGCCGAACGTCACCGTGCGGTCGGACTCGTCGATGAGCATCGGGCGATCCGGGCTGAGCGTGGCTCGCCGGTCGATCAGGTCCCACATCGACGTGGCGTCGCGGATGATCTCGGCCTCGGCCACCCCGTCCCCCTTCCCGGCGAAAATCGCTCGGTGGATCTCTGCCGGCGTGTGAGCTTATGCAGCATGAACGCGCCGACCAGCCGAACGACCGTGAAGCGCCTCCCGGAGCGGGGCCACTACGACGACGCGACCGTCGCGGCGATCCTCGACGCCGCCACCATCTGCCACATCGGGTTCGTGGTCGACGACCAGCCGTACGTCATCCCCACGATCTGCGCCCGGTCGGACGCCAACGTCTACGTGCACGGTTCGCCCGCCAGCCGCATGTTGCGCACCCTCGACGCGGGGGCCGACATGTGCCTCACCGCAACCGTGGTCGACGGGCTGGTGCTGGCCCGCTCGTCGTTCCACCACTCGATCAACTACCGCTCGGTCGTCGTGCTCGGCCGCGCCCGCAAAGTGACCGACCGCGACGAGAAGGCCGAAGCGCTGCGGGTCATCACCGACCACGTCGTACCGGGCCGCTACGACGAAGCCCGCGTGCCGACCGACAAGGAAGTGCGCAGCGTCAACGTGTTGGCGCTGTCGCTCGAGGAGGCCTCCGCCAAAGTGCGGACCGGGCCGGCCAACGACGAGCCCGACGACTACGACCTGCCGATCTGGGCGGGTGTCGTGCCGGTGACCACGACGTTCGGCGTGCCGGTGCCCGACGACCGGGTCCCTGCCGGCACGCCGATCCCCGCCAGCGTGGGTCGCCTCACCGCCTGAGCAACCGGGGCGGTACCTCGGCCGGCGTCAACGCCAAGGACTCAGCGGTGGATCGACCATAGGGCGCAACAAGTGGTCGACCTGCGCGCTCGGGAGGGTGCCGCCCCCGTCGATCACGATGTCCTGGCCGGTCATGTAGCGCGCCGCGTCAGAGCAGAGGAACACCACCACCGAAGCGACTTCATCCGCGCTGCCGGCCCGCCCGAGCGGCGTGACCGCGTCGAGCGGCGAGCGCAGCTCGTCGTTGGCGATCACGACCTCGGTGAGCGGCGAGTCGATGAATCCTCCCGACACGCAGTTCGCCCGCACCCGCGGGCCATACTCCAGCGCGATCGACTTCGTCAGCGACACGACGCCCGCCTTGGCCGCGCAATACGGGCCTTCGCCTCGGGTGGGTCGGTGCGCGACGGCCGACGCGCTCGTCACGATCGACCCGCCCCGCTCGGCGAGCAGCGGAAGGACGGAACGCACGCAGTTGAACGTGCCGGTCAAGTTGACGTCGAGCACCAACCGCCACTCGGCATCGGTGTAGGTGTGGAGCGGCTTGAGGATCCCGACGCCCGCGTTGGCGAACAGGTCAGTGACGCCGCCGAGCTCCGCGGCAGCAGCCGAGATCGCTTCGCCGACCGCGGACGAGTCGGCCACGTCGGCCCCGAACGCCACGCCGCCGGTGGCAGCCGCGACTTCGGCCGCGCCGCCCTCGTCGCGATCGACGATCGCCACGCGCGCGCCTTCGGCGGCCATCAGCCGGGCCGTCGCCGCGCCGATGCCCGATGCGCCGCCGGTGATCACCACCCGGTGGCCGTCGAGTACCGCCATGAGCTGCTCCCTCCTCGCCCGCCCTCTCGCGGGATGGTAGAACACGTTCTCGTTTTCTACCCGCGAGGCTCCCATGGACTTCTGGGCTTCCGTCGCCTTCCTCGACACCGACGTGCAGCTGGAGGCGGCCCGCACCGCCGACGCATGCGAGCTCGCCGGGATGATGGTGCCGGATCACCTGTTCTTCGCCCGCGACTACAAGACGCGCTATCCGTACACGGCCGACGGCGAGCCGCTCTGGCGACCCGACACCCACTACCCCGACCCGTTCGCGGTGACCTCGGCGATGGCGGTGCTCACCACCAACGTGCGGTTCATGACCAACGTCTACGTGGCGCCCGCCCGCGACCTCTTCACCGTGGCGAAAGGTCTGTCGACCGCCGCGGTGATCTCGGGCGGCCGCATGACGCTCGGTGTCGCGGCCGGCTGGTGTGAGGACGAGTTCGTGCAGACCGGGCAGGACTTCCACACCCGCGGTCGCCGGCTCGACGAGCTCCTCGAGGTGCTCCCCCGCCTCTTGGCCGGAGGCTGGGTCGAGCACCACGGCGAGTTCTTCGATTTCGACGAGCTGCGCATGGAGCCCGTCCCCTCCCGGCCGGTACCGCTGTACATCGGGGGCGACTCGGACCGCGCGCTCGAACGGGCCGCACAGGTGGGCGACGGCTGGCTGCCACCGAGCGCCAAGCGACCCGAGGAGCTCGAACCGCTGCTGCACGACATGGCCCGGCGCCGCAAGGCGGCGGGCACCGACAGCAAGCCCTTCGAGATCGTGGCAGCCGTGCACGCCATGCCCGACGCGGAGTTGTACAAGCGGCTCGGCGACCTCGGCGTGACCGGCGTGCAGTGCGCGCCGTGGCTCAGCCGAGCGCCCGCCAAGGACGGCTACGGCTACGACGCAGAGCACGTGCGCACCAGCATCGAGCGCTTCGCCGAGCAGATCATCGCCAAGGTCAACCGCTGACCGACCGGCGGGACGGACCGAGGTACGGGAGGGACCGATGAAGACGTACGAGATCCAGGGCCGCACGGTGGCCATGCCCGTCGAGGTGCGCGACGCGTCGGCCGGCACCGCCATCTTCGACGTCGACGCCGCGACGGCGCAGGCGTGGCTGCCCGGCGACGCGTTCGAGGTGGTCGAGTCGGCGCCCGGGCGCGCCCAACTCGCGGTGGCACTCATCGACTACCGCGACAACGACCTCGGCGACTACCTCGAGATCGGCCTCACGCTGTTCGCCAGGCCCCGCGGCGCGGGCGACGACGCGGCCGGCACGTTCATCGTGCACTTGCCCGTCGACCAGGAGTTCACGTGCGAGGCGGGCTGCCGGATCTGGGGGTTCCCGAAGACCGTTGAGCACATCGTGAACGACGTCACCGACGACGCGTCGCGGTGGCGCCTCGAGATGGACGGCCAGCTCGTGCTCGACATCACCGTGCCCCGTGGCGGCAGCGACGAGCAGGCCGACATGGAGATGGCCACGTACACGTACCTCGACGGCGCGCCGCACACCACGCCCTTCACCCAGGGCGGCAAGGGCTCCCAGGTCGTGGTCGGCGGCGACGGCGTGCGACTCGAGTTGGGCGACCACCCGATCGCCCGGGCGCTGGCCGGCCTCGGCCTCCCCGCGCCCGCCGTCCTGTCGACGTGGACCGAGCACATGCACGGCACGTTCGGCGAGGCCACCCCGCTCTGACGACTCTCGGAGAGTGGTGGGGCCATGGCGCCCCCAACTCTGCGAAGTTCGGATCAGGCTTGCGGGGGCTTCTGGCCGGTGACCGACCAGTACAGCGTGCGGGCCATGCTCACCCGGAGGTCGCGCGTGGGGATGCCCCAGAACTCCAGGCCGTAGCGATGCGCCGAGACGTGCGCCAGCATCGACACCATCGTCGCCGCCGTCGCCTCGGGGCTGACCTCGTCAGGGTGGCGGCCGTCGGCCTTCATCTGCGACACGGCGTCGGTCAACAAGTTGAACACCTCGTTGAGCATCATCGTGCGCATGCGACGAAAGCGCAGGTCGCCTTCCTCGGCCGCCAGGTCGACCACCCGCAAGATCGGCTGGTGGTCGTCCCAGAACGCCAGGAACTCATCGGCGAGCGCGAGCGCGCGGTCGAACCCGCCGCGGCCCTTCCAGCTCCCGTCGCGGACGATGCGGGCGAAGCGGACCTTGTCCTCGGCCATCTCCTCGGCCAAGGCCAGCACGGCCGACTCGACGTCGGGGAAGTACTGGTAGAAGGTGGCCGGCGACGTGCCGGCCTCACGGGCGATCTCCACCACTTTCAAGTCGCGGTACGACGACGAGCGCAGCATGTCTTTCGTGCACTCGAGCAGACGTTGACGGGTGGCCCGCCCGCGCCGGCCCGGCACCCGGCCGTCGACGGCCCGCAAGTCCTCCTCGTCGGCCGCCGCGTCGCCCATCACCTCGCTCCTTCGGTCGCTGCCCCGCGCAGCTCGTACTTGAGGACCTTGCCCGATGCGTTGGTCGGCAACGAATCGACGACCAACACCCGGCGGGGAACCTTGTAGTTGGCCATGCGCTCGCGGCTCCAGTCGACCACTTCGGCCGGATCGACATCGACGCCGGTGCGGGCCACCACGAACGCCACGCCCACCTCGCCGAGTCGCTCGTCGGGCACGCCGACCACCGCCGCCTGCGCGATGCCCGGGTGCTCGCTCAAGGTGTTCTCGATCTCGGCCGGGTACGCGTTGAAGCCGCCCGAGATGAACATGTCCTTCTTGCGGTCGGTGATGCGGATGTTGCCCTGCTCGTCCATGACCCCGATGTCTCCGGTGTGCAGCCAACCCTCGGCATCGATGGCCTCGGCGGTGCGGACGGGGTCCTCGAAGTAGCCGCGCATCACGTTGTAGCCACGAGCCACGATCTCGCCGGGCTCGCCGCGCGGCACTTCCCGCCCGTCGTCGTCGACCACTCGCACCTCGACGTCGAGCATCGCCCGACCCGACGTGGTTGCGATCACCACGGGGTCGTCGTCGTGGTGGCACATCGTGACGAAGCCGTTGGCTTCGGTGAGCCCGTACGCCGTGACGACGGTCTGGAAACCGAGGTCGTCACGCATGCGCCGCACGAGCTCGACGGGGATGGCGGCCGCACCCGTCACCGCCAACCGGAGCGACGACAGGTCGCGCCGGGCGAGGTCGGGGTCGTTCAACATGGTCTGGTACAAGGTGGGCGGCCCCGGCAGCATCGACACGCGCTCGACCTCGATCAGCTCGGTGATCCGGGCCACGTCGAACACCGCGAGCGGCACCATGGTGGCGCCGGTGACGAGGCACGCGAGGATCCCTGCCTTGTACCCGAACGAGTGGAAGAACGGGTTGACGATCAAGTAGCGGTCGTCGGCCCGCAAGCCCACGCCCTCCGCCCAGTTCTGCACGCAACGCAGCGCTTGGCCGTGCTCGGCCAGCACGCCCTTGGGGCGACCGGTGGTGCCCGAGGTGAACAGCATGTCGCTCAAGTCGCCGGGACCTATCGACGCCTGCCGGGCCGCGAGCATGTCGTCGCCCACCGCGGCACCCGCTTGCACGAACTCCTCGCACGTCTGGGCGCCGTCGGGCGCGTGGCCGCGGAGGATCACCGTGCCCTCCAGCGCAGGCAGATCGACGCCGGTGCGGCGCAACATGTCGGCGTAGTCGTAGCCGAGGAACCCGTTGACCGTCAGCAGGATCTTCGCCCGGCTGGCGCCGAGGATGTACGCGGCTTCGTCTCCCTTGTAACGGGTGTTGAGCGGCACCAGCACGCCGCCCACCGACTGCAACCCCAGCAGTGCGACCGGCCACTCCCACATGTTCGGCGCCCAGATGGCCACCCGGTCGCCGACTTCGACGCCCGCCGCGAGGAACGCCCGCGCGGCGGCATCGACCCGCTCGCCCAAGTCATCCCAGCTCAGCCGCACCTCGCCGTCGACCACAGCCTCTGCCGCACCGAAGCGGTCGACCGCGTCGCGCACCAGCGCGCCGGTGGTGCCCCACCGGTGGTCAGCCCGCTGCGGGTCGTCGGTCATCTCGTGACCCTATCTGACACCTCGTCAGGCACCCTCGGCTGCGTCCTGCGAACCAGCGCCGGGCCGGACGCCTCAGAAGCGCAGCTGGGCGCGGGCGTAGTACTCGGTGCTACCGGCCAAGGTGGCGGCGAGCGCCAAGTCGCCGAACAGCTTCACCGCCGGCACCCACGCCCGCTGCCCGACCGCGTCGGGCGACCGGCCCAGCAGCGTGTGGTACAGCGACGACACGCGGTCGAGCGCCGACTCCGTCGATTGGTAGAAGTCGTATGCGACCGCGACGCGGCCGTTGCGCACCGCGGTCACCGCCCAGAACCACAAGCCGTCGTTGTCCGGCGCGCGACCGAGGATCTGGCGGTACAAGTCGGTGACCCACGTCTTGATGTCCGATCCGCCGGCACCCAAGTAGTACTCCTGCGAGCCGTAGAAGTTGGCAGCGACCTGGGCCACGCTCATGCGGCCGCTGGAGATCTGCGACGTCCAGTAGTTCAAGCCGGCTGCGTCCGGGTTGCGGTGCAGGGTCCTTTGGTACAGGTCCGCGACGATGTGCGCGACCCATGCCGGCTGCCGAGCGAGCTGCAGCGCCAAGTCGGTGCGTGAGTAATGCTGCGCGGCACCCACGTACGCCGCGATCTCCGACTCGGTGGGCGCCCGACCGAGGAAGTCGGTGAACAACGCTTCGATGAACGCGCGCAAACCGCTACCCGACGTCTCCGCGTCGACGTAATCGGCGTCGTACTCGAAACCGATCTCCGGCAACCCCGAACAAGGCGGGTTGCCAGTGCCGTACTGATGGATCCGGTGCCCCACCCACAGCGACGACGGCAGCACGGTGTCGGACGTGGACGCCGAGCAGTTCCAACGGGCGATCCACAAGTTGTCGGGAAGGCCGCTCGCGCCCTTCTGCGCGGCTTTGGACAGCACGTCGATGCCGTACTCGGCGCTCGAGTAGTAACCCGACCGGTAGCCCAGCGCGTGGAGCTGGAGCGTCCAACCCCGCGTGAACGACTGCATGGACGCGTCGATCGTGGCGTTGCGTGCGTACGCCTCGATGTCGAGGTAGATCGGGCTGGTCGGACCGAGACCGACTGACCGCGCCACGGTGACGGCGGCGCTCGCTTCGTTGACACCTTGTTGGTAGGCCTGGTTGCCATCGCCGGCGGCCGCACACTGGAACGAGGTCGGCGGACCACAGTGCCCGAACTGGAGGCCGACCCAGATCGGGATCAGCGTCCAGCCTTGCTGTGCCACCGCTTTCACCCAGCTGGGCCCGAAGTCCGCCTGGGGGCAGCTGGCGTTGACGCCGCCGAGGTAGAAGCCTGCCGCCACCCAGCCCGTCCGGTTCTTGATGCCGGCCATGGTCGCCGGGTCCGACGGCAACTTGCACGCATCGAACCCTCCGCCGGTGACGTGCTGGAGGTTGGTGCTCGGCACGGGGGTCGCCTGCGCCGACGCCTGCGGCGCGGCTTGCGCGTCGGCGCGCAGCCCGGCTCGGGGCGACGACCCCGACGGCGCCGACGACGCGAGCGGCGCAGCCGCATCGGCCAGCAGCTCACCGCTGCGGAGGATCGACTCGACCACCGAGCGGTCGGCGTCCGCCCACGTGGTGGTCACCAGCACGTCGGCGCCGGGGATCTCGAGCCGTTGCTGGTGGGTGGTGCTCGCCGTGGAATCGAGCACGGGGAGCGATCCGGCCGTGGCCACCACCGAGGTGAGCACGTCGCCTGCGCGGGTGGGGGCGGCCGGCTCGACCATCACGGTCGCGACGCGGCCGAGCAGCCGTGCCGGGCAGTCCTGCACGTCGCCCGGCTCGCCGAGGTACACGGCGTGGCGGTCAAGGCGAACGCACGCCGTCGGGTCCTCGTCCAAGTCGATGACCGGCCACGACGACGGCACTCGGAAGCGGTAGCCGTGGTACTCGACCGTCTGGAGCGCGGACGTCGCGCTCATCGCCGAGGCCGGAGACGACGTGTCCGCGACCGGACCGACCACGGCCCCGGCAACCGACAACGCGAACAGCACCAGCGCGGCCGCCGCACGCGCACCGAAACCCATCGTGACTCCCCAGAACCCGCTGACGAAGGAACCATCATCCCACGCTCTGCGGTCGGCCAGGTCGCGCACGCACACGTTCGACACGAAATCTGACGGGGTGTCAGAATGTGGGTCATGCCGGACCTGCCCATGATCATCAGCGTCGACGACCACGTCGTCGAGCCACCCCACGTGTGGGAGAACTGGCTCCCGGAGAAGTTCCGGGCTGACGGACCGAGGGTCGAGCGCCGCGGGATCGGCGCCATGAAGCACATCGGCGGTGGCGCGTACGAGCAGGCGTTCGACCCCGACGGCCAACCCGCCGACTGCTGGGTCTTCGGCGACCTCGTCTACATCCACAAACGCCACGTCGCCGCAGTCGGCTACTCACGCGACGAGATGACGATGACGCCGATGACGTACGACGAGATGCGTCCCGGCTGCTACGACCCCAAAGCCCGCATCGACGACCAGCTCATGAACCACGTCGAAGCGTCACTGTGCTTCCCGACGTTCCCCCGGTTCTGCGGCCAGACGTTCACCGAGCATCCCGACCGCGACATGGGGCTGGCATGCGTCAAGGCGTACAACGACTGGATGGTCGAAGAGTGGTGCGGCGACTCGGACGGCGCACTGATCCCGCTCATCATTGTGCCGCTGTGGGACGCGGAGCTGGCCGCCGCCGAAGTGCGGCGCAACGCCGAGCGGGGCGTCCACGCGGTGTGCTTCAGCGAGATCCCCGCGCACCTCGGCCTGCCGTCGATCCACACCGACTTCTGGGACCCGTTCCTCGCCGCATGTGAAGACACCCACACCACCATCAACATGCACATCGGGTCGTCGTCGCGCATGCCGGCCACATCGGGCGATGCGCCGGTTGCCGTGGCGGCCACGCTCAGCTTCAACAACGCCATGGCGTCGCTCACCGACTGGCTGTTCAGCGGAAAGCTGGTGAAGTTCCCCGACCTGAAGCTCGCGTACAGCGAAGGGCAGATCGGTTGGCTCCCCTACATCATCGAGCGGGCCGACGACGTGTGGCGCGAGCACCGGGCGTGGGGCGGGGTGAAAGACCTGATCCCCGAACCCCCGAGCACGTACTACTTCCGCAGCGTCTTCGGCTGCTTCTTCCGCGACCGACACGGGCTCGTGTCGATCAACGAGATCGGCGAGGACAACATCACGTTCGAGACCGACTACCCGCACACCGACTCCACTTGGCCCGACACCTTGGCCGTTGCCGAGCAGCTCACCGAGGGCCTCACCGACGAGCAGATCTACAAAGTGATGCGAGGCAACGCGATCCGCATGCTCTCGCTCGACCCCGACTGACGGCAGACTCCAGGCCATGGCCGAGCTCGAGACGATCCGGTGGGAGCAGCGCGGCGCAGTCGGCTTGGTCACGCTCGACCGGCCCGACCGCCACAACGCGTTCGACTTGAAGATGTGCGACGAACTCGCCGGGCTGTGGCAGCGGTTGCGCCACGACGACTCCGTCCGGGCCGTGGTGCTCACCGGCAGCGGCGACAAGGCGTTCTGCACGGGCATCGACCGCGACGTCGTGCCGGCCGAGGGCGGGCGGGTCTACGACTTCTCGCCGTACACGTATGAGGACCCGGGCAAGCAGCTCGGCCCGCGGAGCAACGGCTACTGGCGACCGGTGATCGCCGCGGTCAACGGCATGGCGTGCGGCGGGGCCTTCTACTTGTTGGCCGAAGCCGACTTTCTCATCGCAGCCGAACACGCCACGTTCTTCGATCCCCACGTCACGTACGGCATGCCCGCCGTGTTCGAGCCGGTCGCGCTGATGCCGCGCATGCCGTTCGGCGACCTGATGCGGATGACGTTGCTGGGCAACCACGAACGCATCACCGCAGCAACCGCGCGGGAGATCGGGCTGGTGACCGAAGTCGTGCCGGCCGACCAACTCGAAGACGCGGCGATGTGGGCAGCGGAGCGGATCGCGTCGCAACCACCAGGGCCGGTGGAGGCCACCGTCCGCACGTTGTGGGCCGCCCGCGACCTCTCCGCCGCGCAAGCCACCGAGCTCGGCAACGTGTTCTTGAACCTCGGCATGCGCCAAGACACGATGGAAGCAGGATCCGAGGCGTTCACGTCGGGCGAGCGCGCCAAGTGGCGCACCCGATGACCGCGCGAAACGACCCCCGGCCGGGGTCCGCGCCCACGCAGCGGCGCCGCCTGTCTTGATGTTGGCGTCGACGGTCACCGAAGCGGCCCGGCGGTTCGGCGGCGCCATCGCGTTCGCGGCGGCCGACGGTTGGCACGTGTCGTTCCGCGACCTCGACCAGCTGTCCGACGAAGCTGCGGTCGGCCTGGCCGCCCGCGGCGTCGGCGCCCGCGACGTCGTGGCGCTGTTGCTACCGTCGACGCCCGACTACGTGGTGGCGTACGCGGCGCTGGCCAAGCTCGGGGCTACGACGGTGGGTGTGAACCCCCGACTCGCCCTGCCAGAGCAGGCGGCCGCGCTCAGCGTGGTCGGCCCGAAGTTGGCGCTGGCGTCGCCCGACGTGGCGCCGTCGCTGCCCGGCGACCTCGCGGTGGTCGACGTCGCACCCGCCGCCGCCGCGCCGGAGATCCTCGCCGGGCTCCGCCGCGGGCACCGCGGCGATGCCCCACCGCCGTCGGCCGACGAGGTGGACCGTCCGGTGGCGATCGTGCTCACGTCCGGCACCACCGGCACACCGAAAGGTGCCTGGTTCACCAATCGGGAGCTGGCGGCCATCACCGCGTTCGACGTCGGTGACAGATGGGGCGGGGGCGCGCCGATGCTGGCATCCACCCAGTTCGCGCACATCGGCTTCATGACCAAACTGCCGTGGTACTTGCGCCTCGGCGGCACCACCCACTTGCTGCACCGCTGGCGGGCCGCCGACGTGCTCGACCTGGTGGAGCGCACCCGGATGCCCGTGATCGGGACCGTGGCCCCGCAAGTGGCGCTGATGCTGCGCGATCCCCGTTTCGACCAGCGCGACTTGTCGTGCGTGCAGGCCCTCATCGCCGGTGCGGGGCCGTCGTCGCCGGCGCTGGTCGACGAAGCCCGACGCCGTTTCGGCGCGGCGTACTCGATCCGGTACTCGTCGACGGAGTCGGGCGGCGTCGGCACCGGCACCGCGTTCGACGCCGACGACGACGAAGCGCTCCACAGCGTCGGCCGGCCGCGCGACGGCATCGACCTCGAGATCCGCGACGAGTCCGATCGAGCCGTCCCGCTCGGCGAGACCGGCGAAGTGTGCCTGCGCTCCCCCGCCATGTTCCGCGGCTACTGGAACGCACCGGAGGAGACGGCCCGCACGTTGCGCGGCGGCTGGCTGCACAGCGGCGACCTCGGCTGGATCGACGAGCGAGGCTTGCTGCACCTCGCCGGGCGCAGCAAGGAGATGTACATCCGCGGCGGCTACAACGTGTTCCCGCTCGAAGTGGAAGCGGTGCTGGAGCAGCACCCGGCCGTGTCGTCGGTGGCGATCGTGCCGCGGCCCGACCCGGTGATGGGCGAGATCGGCGTAGCCGTGGTGGTGGCGCGGCCCGGCGTCGCGTCGCCGTCGCTCGACGATTTGCGGTCGTTCGCGGCTGACCGGCTCGCCCACCACAAGTTGCCCGAGGCGATGCGGGTCGTCGACGAGCTCCCGTTGACGGCGGTCCACAAGCTCGACCGCCGTCGCCTCGCCGCCCACGAGCAGCCCCACACCGACCCGACCACCTGACCCCTCTCCCGTTCTGGGCTGACCCCTCCCGTTCTGGGCTGATTATTACGTGCTGGGACGCGTAGAAAGCAGCCCAGAACGGGGATGGTCGTAGGCTCCCGGGCGTGATCTCGGTCGACCAGCGCACCCGGACGGCAGCGGACGAGCAATCGGTGGACCCCAGCGAGTTCTTCGACCAGACGCTCCCCGCGCGGTTCGACGCCAACACCGCGCTCGCGGCGCCGGGGGCACGCGAGCTCGACTTGCGGCCGATCGCCGTCGAGGTCGACGGCACCATCTGGCAGCTCGCGTTCGACGGCCAGCACTTCACCGTCGGCCGCGCCCACGACGCCGCGAGCGCCAGGACCCACTGGCGGCTCGACGCCGAGTCGTTGTCCGACCTCGTCAACGACACGTGCACTCCGGTGGGGTTGATGACCGGCGGCGACCTCGACCTGGTGCGCGGCCCGTTCCAGGCCCTCCTCGATTGGACGGTGGTGCTGCGGTCGGTGATCGACGGGCGGCCGCTGCACACGACCGGATCGGTCGAGTTCCACGACCGCGACGGCTCGCCGCTCGGCCTGCACCGAGCCTTTCGCATCGGCGACGACCCCGACGACATCGCGCACTTCCTCGGCGAGGCCGGTTTCTTGCACCTCGAAGGCGTCTTCGATCCTGAGGAGATGGCCGAGATCAGTGCCGACATGGACCGCGCCGCCGCCGACTACTCCCCTGGCGACAACCGCTCCTGGTGGGCCGAGACCGACGACGGCACCAACCGGCTCGTGCGCATGCAGTACTTCCAGGACCGTTCACCCGCCACCGCTGCAATGCTCACCGATGACCGCCTCCAGTCGATCGCTCGCCTCACCACCGACGGCCACCGCAACGCCAAGCCCGGCCCGAACCGCAACTTGGTGGAAGCGCTCGTGAAACCGCTCGGAGTGGTGAAGGGCATCTCCGACGTCCCCTGGCACAAGGACTGCAGCCTGGGCAGCCACTCCTACCGGTGTTGTTCGCTCACCGTCGGCATCTCGGTCACCGGCGCCGATGCCGCGTCAGGCCAGCTGCGGGTGGTGGCGGGCTCGCACCGCACGCTGATCCAGGCCGGGTTCGTGCGCGACAACCTCGACCTGCCGCAGATCGACTTGCCCACCTCTACCGGCGACGTCACCGTGCACCTCAGCTGCACGCTGCACATGAGCCAGCCGCCCGTGCAGCGAGAACGCCGGGTCCTGTACACCGACTTCTCGATGCCGTCGCGCGACGGCGGCCGCGCGCCCGGCGAGACCAAGCTGGCTCGCATCCGCGAAGGCGCGCCCACCACGGTCTCGCAGCCGGCGGCGCGCCGGTGACCCGGTAACCTGCGAGACCGCCCCCCGACCCGAGGAGAACCACCGTGCCCCTGGAGAACAACGTCGAGATCGCACCCGCCGAAGGGAAGCTCGGCGTGCTCCTCCCGGGGATGGGAGCTGTGGGCACCACGTTCATCGCAGGGGTGCTGGCCGCGCGCAAGGGCCTCGCCAAGCCGATCGGCTCGCTGACGCAGATGGGCACGATCCGCCTCGGGCGCCGCGACGACAACAACGTCCCGATGATCAAGGACTACGTGCCGCTGGCCGGCCTCGACCAGCTCGCGTTCGGCGGTTGGGACGTCTTCTCCGACGACGCGTACCAGGCCGCCAGCCGCGCCGGCGTGCTCGAAAAGCACCTGCTCGAGGACCTCGGCGAGGAGCTGCGGGCCATCCAACCGATGCCGGCGGTGTTCGAGCAGGAGTTCGTCCGCAACCTGCACGGCGACAACATCAAGCCCGATGCATCGAAGTGGGAGCTGGCGGAACAGCTCGTCGCCGACATCCAGAAGTTCAGCGAGGACAACCGGTGCGACCGGCTGGTGGCGGTCTGGTGCGGCTCCACCGAGGTGTACCGCGAACCCACCGCGGTCCACGAGAACCTCGCCGCGTTCGAGCAGGGGCTGAAGGAGTCGAGCCCCGACATCGCGCCGAGCCAGATCTACGCGTACGCCTGCCTCAAGCTCGGCATCCCGTATGCCAACGGCGCGCCGAACCTGGCGCTGGACACGCCGGCGTTGCTCGAGCTGGCCCGCCAGAACAACGTGCCGATCACCGGCAAGGACTTCAAGACCGGCCAGACGCTGATGAAGACCATCCTGGGGCCGGGCTTCAAGGCCCGGATGCTCGGCGTCGAGGGCTGGTACTCCACCAACATCTTGGGCAACCGCGACGGCGAGGTACTCGACGACCCCGAGTCGTTCAAGACCAAGGAAGTGTCGAAGCTGGGTGTGCTCGACACGATCTTCGAGCCCGAGCGCAACCCCGACCTGTACGGCGACATGACCCACGTCGTGCGCATCAACTACTACCCGCCCCGCGGCGACAACAAGGAGGGGTGGGACAACATCGACATCTTCGGGTGGCTCGGGTACAAGATGCAGATCAAGGTCGACTTCTTGTGCCGCGACTCGATCCTCGCGGCGCCGATCGTGCTCGACCTCGCGCTGTTCCTCGACTTGGCCCGCCGCGCCGGCATGAGCGGTGTGCAGGAGTGGCTCAGCTTCTACTGGAAGAGCCCGCAGCCGGTCGCCTCAGGCGTGTATCCCGAGCACGACTTGTTCATCCAGCTCATGAAGCTGAAGAACACCCTGCGCCGCCTGAAGGGCGACGAGCCGATCACCCACCTCGGCGCCGAGTACTACGACTGAACGCGGGGCCGGCTCGCCCTTCAGCGCTCGACGCGAGCAGTGGTGGCGACCACGTCGCGCTGGCGGAACTCGGCCACCGCGCCGCGCAGCACCGCGGCCGTAGCTGCGGTGAGGAGGGGAACGCCGTGAACGGCAAGCCTGGCCGCCCTGAGCGCGTCGAACGTTTGTGGTCAGGGCATCAGTCGTCGTCGGCCTTCGAGAAGTACTCCTTGGGCAGCAGACGGGCGAACAACTCCCAGGCCGCGTCCGGGAGCTGCGCGCCGTCGAGGTCGTTGCGGGGGTCGGTCGGCCCGATCACGTCGGCCGTCTCGACCAACCACGACAGCAACCGACCGCGCAGCTCGTCGGCGACCGCGGCGTGGGCGTCGTCGCCCGCGAGGTTGCGCGTCTCGTGCGGGTCGGCGATGCGGTCGTACAGCTCGGGGCCTTCGTGGGAGCGGTGCACGTACGTCCACCGGTCGGTCCGCAACGTGGACACCTTTCCTGCGGTGAGCGGCACCTCGCGCTCCAGCCCGTGCTTGAGGTCGTACGGGAACGGCTGCGGCCCGGAGCTCGACGCATCCTCGAGCGCGAGCCCCCCGTCGCTGCACGCGATGTCGCGGTGGTCAGCCGTGGCGTCATGGGCGAGGTGCACGAGGCTGCGACCGAACTGGCGGTGCGGCACGTCGACTTCGCCGAGCTCGAGCAGGGTCGGCGCCACGTCGATCAGCTCCGCCATGCCCTCGGCGACCTGCCCCTCGCGCCCACCAGGCACGTGCACGATCAGCGGGTTGTGCAACAAGCACTCGTCCTGACCGGAGACCCACTTCTCGATCAGGCCGTGATCGCCGAGGTACTCGCCGTGGTCGGGGAAGAACAACACCGCGGTACGGTCCTCTGCTCCCGCCGCCGCCACCCCGCCCAGCACGCGGCCCAACATGTCGTCGACGCGCGAGACCATGCCGTAGTACGTGGCCACCAGCTCCCGCCACTCTGCTTCGTCGAGCCGGTCGAGGCCGTAACGGGCGCGGATCTCGCGCTTGAACACCGGTTCGCCGTCGGTCGACGTGGGCGGCGCGACCGGCAACGGCACATCCGCGCGGTCGTGCAACGAGTACCACGGGTCGGCCACCTCGAACGGCGGGTGCGGGAAGACCAGCGGCACGTACAGCACCCACGGCTCGGGCAGGCCCTCGGCCAGCCATGCCAGGGCGGTGCGGACCGTGGCCTCGTCCATGTCGACCAGCGGCTCGGGGCGCTGCCCGTGGTAGAAGGCCCGACCGAAGCGGTGATCTGGGCCGTACGGGCTCCGTGAGTACAGGGCCTCGGGCATCTCGGTCCAGCCGAACCGCGACGTCGACGCCTTGGTGCCGCCCGGCGCGTACGTGTCGCCACGGATCCCTGCGTGGGCCACGTGGTAGCCCGACGCCTTCAGCAGCCCGAGCGAGTCGGGGTGCCACGGCTTGATCAGCTGCGTGAGGGTGCGGTGCCCGTGTACATGCGGGTACCAACCGGTGAGGAACGACACCCGGCTCTGCGAGCAGAACGGGTGCTGCCCGAACGCGTTGGCGAAGCGCGTGCCCCGGGCCGCGAGCGCGTCGATGTTCGGCGTGCTCGCCACCGGATTGCCCGAGCAACCGAGCGCGTCGTAGCGCAGCTGGTCGGGGATGAACACCACGATGTTCGGTCGGCTCACCGGTCGTCCTCCTCTGGTCGCGTCACGCTCCGCTCGGCACCGTGCCGCGCGCTCATGCCAGCCCCAACCGCTCGAGCTGGTCGTGCGGCGCGTCGACGTCGTCGAGGGCGGTGCGCAACAGCTCCTCCAACTCGCGCTCGACCGACGTGCCAGCGAGATCGTGCTCCTCGGCGGGGTCGTCGTCGACGTTCCACACGTGGGAGTGGCCGGGAGTGCCCGACGCCCACATGGGCACCAGGTCGCCGGGCGCGTACGGCTGACGGATCACCGGCACGTCGGAGCCGGGCATGAAGTCGAGCACCGCTCGCCGGTCGGGACGCGGCAGCAGTCGGAACTCGGGGAAGGCGTGCACGGGCATGGTCGACCAGCGGTTCGACCACATCGACAGGGGCCGGTTCTCCTCGTTCGCCGCCCGCGCGTACTTGCGACGTCCATCGGTCACGTGCACCTGCCGGCCCCACACGCCCATCAGCGCCCAGTCGCGCACGGCGGTGGCCTCGCCGGTGAGCAGCGGCACGAGCGAGCGGCCGTGGGTCCGGTGCTGGGGTACCACGCCGAACACGTCGCACAACGTGGCGAAGATGTCGACGGTCGTGGTGAGGGCGTCGACGTCGCGGGGTGCCGCGCCCGGCCAGGCCACCAGCAGCGGGATGTGGCTCATCGTCTCGTACAGCGGAAGCCCCGGCTTACCGAACGCGTCGTGCTCGCCGAGGTAGTGGCCGTGGTCGGTGCACAGCACCACCGCCGTGTCGCCCCACGCGCCGTCACGGTCGAGTTGGTCGAGGATGCGGCCGAGATGGTGGTCGATCATCGACAGCTTGGCGCCGTACGCGGCTCGGATGCGGCGGCCGTCCTCGGGTGTGACGCGACCTTCGGCCAGGGCGTCGGTCACGTACGGCGGCCAGATGATCCGCGGCTCGATGCTGTCGTCGTAGCGGGTCGCCCACCGCTCCGGGGTGTCGAACGGCTCGTGGGGGTCGAACTCGTCGATGAGCAGGAAGTAGCGATCCGCGTGCGGGGCCTCGGTCTCGAGCCAGGCGGCTGCGGTGGCCATGGTGCGGGGGCCCGGGAAGTCGTCCTCGCTGCGGAACCACGTCCGCGAGTCGTCGTAAGGGTGACGGAACCCGGTCGGCGACACCGGTGCACCCACGAACGACGGGTCGGGACAGGTGCGCCAGGGGTCGCCTTCGTGGCCGCGCACGTAGTCCCACGCCGAGAAGTCGGTGTGGTAGTTCTCGCCGCCCGTCTCGAACAGGTGCGGGTGGTCCGACACCAGCATCGACGTGACGCCGCTGCGGCGCAGCTCGTACGTGATCGCGTCCTCCCAGATCTCCACCGACCCCCAAGGTCGCCAGAGGAAGTCGAGCGCGCCCACGAGCAGGTCGTGCCGAGCGGGCATGCACGGCAACGACCCCGTGTAGTGGCGGGTGAAGCGCAGCGACCGTGCCGCGAGACGGTCGAGGTTCGGCGTGTCGAACTCGGTGGCACCGTACGGGCCAACCAGATGGCGGTTCAGGCTGTCGAGCAGCACCACCACCACGTTGCGCGGCATCGCTGGCGCGGCTTGGGCCGGTTCGGACATGAGAGCTCCTTTCGCTGCGTCAGCGCGGGGCGCTGCGGTCGTACTGCGCTCGGGTGGCTTCGAGGTGGGCACGGCTGTCGGCGAGCCCACCGGGCCGGCTCCGTGCGAGCCACGCCTGTTCGTAGTCGGCGATCAGGTCGTCGAGGTCGGCCGCAAGCATCGCGTTGGAGCGGGCCGGGCCTCCGGCTTTCGCGAGAAGGCGCCAGGCGCCGTGGCGTGCCATGCGGGCCGCCACCGCGAGCTCCTGCACGACGAGTTCGCCATCGGCGCATGCGGGCGCGGCCTGGTCGAGCTGAGCGAGCAACTCGTCGATGTCGTCGGCCACTGCGCCGACTTTGGCGGCGTCGGGCTCGCCGGACACGAAGTGGACCTGCGACGGGCAGAGCGCCGCGAGCAGCGGGCTCCCGTTCGACCCCTTCTGACCGGTCTGGGCCCACATGCGGCCGAGCCGGTCGAGCGCGGCGCCGAGCACGCCCGCTTCGTCGGCGAACACGTACCGATCGAGCACCGTTGCCAGGTCGAGGTCGACGTTGGCCCGGGGATCCCAAGCGAGCGCGCCGCCGTACACCAACGGCCCGAAGCTGACCGACGGTGGTTGGAAGTGCCCGTTGTCGCCCCAGTCGGTGACGAGCAGCCCGCCCGCGCCGCGGGCAACGCCGATCGTCGCTGCGTCGACCAGGTTGGCCTTGGCGTTGTCGATGCGCCCCACGATCGAGTTCCACGACGAGGTGCCCGGGCACACCCAGAACGGGAAGCCCGCGTCGGCGAACGGTCGCACCCCTTCCACGAAACCCGCAGGGCTCGGGAGATGCATGTCGAGGCGGTCGAAGATCTCGGCGAGCGATGCCGGGGGCCCGGCGTGGTCGCGGTCAGATGGCGCCTCGTACTGCCACACCAGCGCGGTCATCGAGTCGGCCGGCAAGGCGGCGAGGACCTCGGGGTGGCGGCCGGCGATGTCGCCCCAGAACAACACGTGGAGGCCGTCGGCGATCAGCGGCTCGGCGAGGCGCATGAGGTGCTCGCCGTACACCGCACCTTTGCCACGTTCGGCCACGGCCTGCGCGCTGTACCCCTGCCCGAGCTCGAACGTCTCGTCGCAGCCGATGTTGACCTGGCGGCTGCGCACGTGCGCGAGCTGCTGGCGGACCAGGCCCAGGGCGAACTCGGCGTTGTCGGGTGTCGGCGCGAGCAGCGACGGCGGCATCGCCACCCCGTCGACGATCTCGAACCCGTCGGGGCACTCCGCGCGCCAGCGGTACTCGTCGTGTGCCAGCCATCGGCCCATGTGACCGAACGTGTTCTGGTTGACCACCAGGTCGATGCCGTGCTCGGCGCAGAGGTGGTCGAGCCACTCGAGGTCGTCGCCGGTCAGCGGCGAAGCGTCCTTCCACACCACCTCGTGCCCCGCGAACTCGAACGGGTGCTCCACGTACAGCTCGAAGTGGTTGTAGCGGGCCAACGCCAACAACTCGACCAGCCGGCTGAGCGTGTCGCGGGTGGGCACTCGGTCGCGGCTCACGTCGAGCATGTAGCCGCGCACCGCGATGGCAGGACCGTCGACCACATGACAGCACGGCACGGCGCCGTCGCACTGGGCACGCAACTGCTCGAGCAGTGCCACCGCGTGGCGCCGGGCACGGGAGCCGTGGCGCACCGCCACCCCGCCCGGCCCGGCGTCGATGGTGTAGCCCTCGGCTTCGAGATCGCGGTCCTGTTGGAACGAGCTCGTGCCGCCCGCCGGTGCGCCGCCGTCGAGCAACTCGATCGAGCGCGGGCGGGGAACGAGCAACAAGTCGTCGGCGTGCATCAGCGGTCCCCCCGCTCAGGTGCCGGCCGAGCGGCCGACCTCCGGGTCACCGCCGGGTACCTCATCGGGTGCCTGCGGTCTGCGGTCGAGCGGCATCGCTGCGGTCGATCGCACGCGCGTCGGTGCCGAGGTAGCTGGCGATCACCCGCGGATCCTCGCGCACGCGCGCCGGTGGACCTTCGGCGATGACACGGCCGGCTTCGAGGCAGTACACCCGGTCCGACATCGACATGATCAGCGGCATGTCGTGCTCGACGATCAGCAGCGACGCCCCGAGCTCGCGCCGGATGGCCAACAGCAATGGCCCGAAGGCCTCCGTCTCGCGCTGCGCCACGCCCGCAGTCGGCTCGTCGAGGCACAGCACATCGGGATCGAGGGCGAGCACGCCGGCCAGCTCGACGATCCGGCGCGTACCGGTCGACAGGTCCGAGACGAATGAGTCCGCGTAGCGACCGAGCCCGAGGAAGTCGATCAGCTCGGCGGCTTCGGCGGCCTTGCGGCGCTCCGCGGCACCGGCCGGCGGGTACGCGAACGCGGTGGCCAACATGCTCGTGCGGCTGCGGGCTTCCAGGGCGACCATCACGGTGTCGCGCACGGTGAGCTCGGGGAACAGGTTGGCGGCTTGGAAGGTGCGCCCCAAACCAAGACGAGCCCGGCGGTGCGGTGCCATGCCGTCCACGCGGGTGCCGTGCACCCACACCTCGCCCTCGGCGCGCACGTAGCCGCCGACCGCGTTGAGCAGCGTCGACTTCCCCGCGCCGTTGGTGCCGATCAGCCCGACCACTTCTCCGCGTCGCACCGTGATCGACGCGCCGTCGACTGCCCGCACCCCGCCGAAGTGCACCTTGATCTCGTTCGCCGCCAGGGCGGCGGTCGCCTCGGCCGCTTCCCCTTCCCCGCGCTCGCCCGGTGCACCAGGTGCGCCAGCCGCGTCACTTGCGTCACCGGCCGCCAGCCGGGGCGATCGGCGCGTCGGCACCGCGGGTGCGCGAACGCGCTCGACTTCGGGAGCACGCTTGGCCGCCCACGCGAACACGGCGTCGCGGGCCCAGTAGCCGATCTGCACCAGGCCGCCGGGGAAGTACAGCAACAGCAACAGCAGGCCGATGCTCGAGCTGAACAGGGGCACCAGGTCGTTGTCGGGGAAGAACGCGGGAAGACCCTTGACCCACAGCGCCCCGAGGAGCGGCCCCGCCACCGACCCGAGCCCGCCGATCACCGCGATCGCCACCACGTCGAGCGAGTCGCCGACCACGAAGAGCTGGTTGGTGTTGATGTTCTGGCTGAGCAGGCCGAGCAACGCGCCGCCGAGCGCAGCGATCGCCCCCGACACCGCGAAGCCGGCGAGCTTCGTGCGGGTGGGGTTGACGGTGTACCCCGAGGCCGTGGCCTGGTTGTCGCGCACCGCCACCAAGGCGCGACCAGGTCCGCGGCGACGCAGCCGCGCCACCACCGACATCACCACCGCGAAGACGCCCAGCACGACCCAGTAGAAGGTGCGCTGCTCGGTGAGGTCGAGGCTGAACAACGTCCCGCGCGGCGCGCGGATCGGAGGCTGCAACCCGCCAGTGAACACGGCGAAGTGGAACAGGTCCTGCTGCGCGGCATACGCGAACACGAACGTCGAGACGCCGAGCAGCAAGCCGCGGATGCGCAAGGCGCCGACGCCGATGAGGGTGGCCACCGCGGCAGTGACCAGGGTCATGATCAACACCGCGACCGGCATCGACAAGTGCGGTACTTGGATCTTCAGCACCTGCCCGCCGGGCAGACCGATGTGGTACGTCGCGCCGCGCACGAGCGTGGCCGTGCCGAGCGCCGCCACGCCGGCGAACGCCATCTGCCCCAGCGACAGCTGGCCCGACCAGCCGGTGATGACCGAGACCGACAACGCCACCAGCGCGAAGCACAGGATCGACGCGTACAGGTACGAACGCGTGGGCGCCGTCGCGATCAGGGGCGCGGCGACACCGATCGCCAAGGCCACCATGAACAAGATGCGGCCGTGGTACCGCACCCACCAGCGGTCGCGGATCGCCATCGGGATCGGTTTGGAGCGAGGCGCGAACGAGAACACGGCGCCCGTGTCGGCTGCCTGGCGGCGCGCCTGCCAGAACACCGCGACGAGCACGGCCAGCAGCAGCCACGACTCGAAGCGCCCGGGGTCGGTCACTGCGTGGAACTGCACGACCGCTTCCACCAGGCCGACCGCGATCCCGGCGAGCAGCGAGCGCGAGAACGACGCCATGCCCGCCAAGACCGCCACGATCAGACCCCGCGTCAGAGTGGCCGGCCCGAGCGTCGCGACTTGGGTGACTTGGCCGGTTCGCCCGGCGATCAAGATCAGCGACACGGTCGAGATCAGGCCCGCGATCGCCCACACGGCGCTCGACACGAGTTTGGGGTTGATGCCCGACATGCGCGACAGGTCGGGGTTGTCGGCCGACGCGGCCACCGAGCGGCCGAACCGGGTGCGCGCCATGAGCCAGCTGAGGGCGCCGGCCACCAACGGCACGGTGACCAGCGTCATGAGGTCGGGGCCCGACAGCTCGACGCTGCCGAGGTGGAGCGACCGACCCCACGCGGTGGGGTATGCCGCGTGCAGCTCGGTGATGTCGGGGAGCGCCATCGTGAGCGCCAGGGCGAGCTGGGCCAGCCCGATGGTGGCCACCAACAAGATGACGCGCGGCGCGTGGAACAACCGCCGTATCACGATCAGCTCCGCCGCGAGTGCGAACGCCGTGCCGGCGAGCAGCGCGACCACCACCGACAACCAGTACGGGAAGTGGTACTGGACGCCGAGCAGCATCACCAGCGCGGCGCCGGGCAGGCCCATCGCGCCCACCGCGAAGTTGATGACTCTCGTCGAGCGGTACACGAGCACCACGCCCATACCCACCAGGCCGTACACGAGGCCGTTGATCAGGCCGTCGGCCAGCACCTGCGTCGGGGCGATCGCCGCCAGCACGGGTTCACCGGCCTCCGAGGAACACCGCGCGGGCCAGGTCGTCGCGCGCGGCCAGCTCGCGCGCGTCGCCGTCGAAACGCACCGCGCCCTTCTCGAGGAACACGGCGCGGTCCGCTACTTGCAACGCGATGTTCAGCGACTGCTCCACGATCACCATCGTCTGGCCCGACCCCTTGAGACGCTCGATGACGCCGAGCAGGTCCTCGACCACCGCAGGAGCGAGGCCGAGCGACAGCTCGTCGATGAGCAGCAGTTCGGGGTCGTGGAGCAGCACCCGGGCGAGGGCCAGCTGCTGCTGCTGGCCACCCGACAGGGTGCCGGCGCCCTGCTTGGCGTGCGCGCGCAAGTCGGGGAACAGCTCCCACACGCGCTCGACGCGCGCCGCACGCACCGGCCGGTCGAGCACGTAGGACGCCACTTCGAGGTTCTCGGCCACGCTCAGCGACGGGAACACGCCCTTGCCACCCGGGAGCAGTTGGATGCCCATCGCGATGCGTTGCTCGGGCGACGTGAACGTGATCGTGCGGCCGTTGAGGCGCACCGCGCCGGCCGACGGCGTGCCCAGGCCCGCCACCACGCGCAAGATGGTCGACTTGCCGGCGCCGTTGGTGCCGAGCAGGGCGAGCGTCTCGCCTCTCGCGACCTGCAAGTCGACGCCGAACAGCACTTGCACGTTGCCGTAGCTGAAATCGATGTCCGACAGCGCCAGGGCCGGGATCGTCTCCGGGTCGGCGAGCTGACGCTCGCGCTCCGCCTGCTCGTCGCGGATGTCGGCCACGATCATCTGCAAGTCGGCGTCGATCGACCACGAACCGCGGAGCAACAGCAACGTGGCCACGACGGCCGACGGGATGGCGCAGATCATGATCGCGGGACCGTCGCCGAGTGACGAGGCCAGTGCCGAGCCGATCAGCGAGCCCCCGACCGCGCCGAACAAGAAGATGTAGATGGCCGCGTACGCGATGCCGAGTGAGCGCAACCGGTACGGGATCACGCCTTGCACGATCGGGGCCACCATGGCGAACGCGGTTGCCGTGAGCACCGTGCCGGGTGCCATCACGACCGTGAAGGCCACGGCATTGGGCATGTTGAACTGCAGCGGCGTGAGCAAGGCGGCCGGCAAGATCAACAGGGCCAGGATCCGCATCGCCCGCGGCGGGCTCACGCGGTACAGCGCGTCGAACCGCTTGCCGGTGAACGGCAGCACGAAGATCACCAGCGCACCGCCGCACGACGCGACCAAGCCGCGATGGAACGCGTCGAGCCCGTAGTTGTCGCGCAAGAAGAAGTTGGTGAGCGAGACCATCGGGAACAGCTGGAACCCGATGGCGGCGAACGCCAACGCCAAGGTGCGCAGCGTCTTGATCTGGTTGAGGCGGGCGAACGCCATCTCGATCGAGATCGGCACCTCGACGTCGGCGGCGGGCGCGCCCCCGATCACCGATTCGCGTTCCCACCGGCCCCGCACCGGTTCTTTCATCTTGAACGCCAGCAACGACACGGCGGCCACGGGGATCGCCAGCAAGATGAACGACCATCGCCATCCGCCTTCGGCCGCGCCGCCGAACAGGGCCGCGATGCCGCCGACCAGCACCGGGCTGGCGGCGCCGGCGATACGACCGACCGTGCCGTTGAACGACGCCATGCGGCCGCGGATGCCGATCGGGTAGGCGTCGGCGAGGATCGCCGAGTGCACCGGGATCGTGTGCGCTTGCGACACGCCCACACCGAAGCGCGTCCAGAACAGCATGAACGCGTTGACCGCCGCGCCGGACAGCGCGGCCATGGCACTGAAGACCAATCCGCAGATGCCCACCAGCGGGGACCGACGGACCCGGTCGGCGAGCCAGGCCATCGGCACCACGCCGAGTACCACGAACGCGGCCGACGCCGACGTGACGAACACGATCACGCCCTCGCTGACGCCCAGCGACTTGCCGATGTCGGGGCCGAGCACGGCCATGCCCGCGGCCTCGAGCTGGTCGAGGCTGTTCATCAGCACCAAGACGACGAACGTGAACGCCCCGCCACCGGCGGCGAGCCCGGCCCACAGCGAGCGCTCCTGCTCCCCGACTCCCGGCAGGACGGACTCGTCGATGTCCCTGTCGACCTCACCTGCTGACCCGAGACGCTCGTCCTCGGCGTCGAGCAGGCCGTGGGTCAGGGTCGAGAGCCCGCTCGCGTCGTCCATCTCAGCCGATCACTTGTCGAGCACGAACGAGGTGCTCGCGTGGTCGTAGTGCCACGTCCGCATCGGCGCCCCGGTCGTCCACTTGGTTGGGCTGAGCGAGGCGTGCGGGATGGCAGTGACCGAGAACGACTTGAGCTTGGCGAGCCCGTCGACGATCGACTGCGATGAGAGGTTGGGCCCCGCCGCGGTGAGCACTTTGACCGTCAGCTGCCAGATCTGGCACACGTTGCTGAGCTGCCCGTAGCCCTTGGAGCTCGGGTTCTCCTTCTTCGATTCCGTGTCGCTGGGCTTCACGTTCAAGTTGGAGTTGTCGTTGATCGCCTTGATGCAGACCAGGTAGCCGGGGTCACGCTCGAGCGTTGCCGAGTCGCCCGACGACACCACGAGGATCGCCCCGTCGAGCGAGGAGGCCTTGGTGAGACCGAAGTTCGTGAGCGCGTCGGCGCCGATCGCCTGACCGTTGGTGAAGATGATCTTGGGGTGGTAGCTGGTGAGCCGCTGCAACCCGGGAACCACCACACCCATGCCCGACCAGAACACCACCGTGTCGGCACCGTCGGCTTGGAAGCGCTGCATGATGCGGTCGAAGTCGCTACCGGCCTGTACGGCATCGGTGGTCTGGGGCAGCTTGGCCTTCGAGACCACCTTGACACCGCCCCCTTCCAGCGTGGGCAACAGGTTCGTGTTGATCACCGAGTCGGGGGTGTCCGAGTCCCAGAACACCGCGACCTTCTTGTGCTCGAGCGTGCCGTTGTCGATCAGCTTCTTCATCGCGACCGACGCGTTGTTGGCGTCGCCATTGCCGGTCGTGAGGTACGGGGCCTTCGAGCGCTGCTGACGCTCGGGGTTCAGGCCCCACGCGCTGAAGTACGGGATGGCGTGGGTTTCGGTGACGCACAGCGCGTTGTCGCCCAGGTACGCGCCCATCACGGCGAAGACCTTGTCGTCCTCGGTGAGCTCGCGGCAGCTCTTCTCGCTGTCTTCGGTGCCGATCGGCATGAAGAGGCGCTTCTTCAGCACGACTTTGCGACCGTGGATGCCGCCCTTGTTGTTCACCGAAGCGGCCAGTGCGTCGAAGATCCCGTCTGGCAGCGCGCCTTCGAGATCGACGCCGTACTGCTCCTTCACCTTCTCGAAGTCGATCATCGCCACGCCGAGCGTGACGGTGTCCTTGGTGACACCCTGCTTGGGCGTCGTGGCGAAGTGCCGCGCGGCGACGGCGGTAGCGGACCCGCTGTCGCTGCTCGTGGCGTTCTTGTCGCTCGACACCGAGCAGCCAGCCATCAGCGTGACCGCCAGGGCGACGGCGACCACGCCCCCGATCCTGGATCGTGAACCGTGCATGTGTCCCCCCACGAGGTGAGTCCCGCGTCCAACCTGGTCCGCCGATATTCTTACATCTATAAGAATTCGTTTGGCAAGCGTCTCCGCGGGTGCGGCGATCACGGATCGCGGGCCGGTGGCCTCGTGCCAGCCTGAAAACATCGTGGGCTGGCACGGTCTGCGCTATATTCTTACACTCGTAAGAATTCGTTGTCCCGAGCAAGGCGCACACGTCGACACCGGGGGATGCCTCATGACGAGCGACCAGTTCCCAGCAGGGTTCCTGTTCGGCGCGTCGACCGCCGCGCACCAGATCGAAGGCGGCAACGTCAACAGCGACTTCTGGCGCATCGAGCACCAGCCGAACAGCCCGATGAAGGAGCCCAGCGGTGACGCCGCCGACAGCTACCACCGCTGGCGCGACGACCTCGATCTGGTCGCGGACCTGGGCTTCAACGCGTACCGCTTCAGCATCGAGTGGGCGCGGATCGAGCCGGAGCCAGGCGTGTTCTCCAGAGCCGAGCTCCTGCACTACGGCCGCATCGTCGACGGGTGCCGCGCGCGCGGCATCGAACCCGTGATCACGTTGCACCACTTCACGAGCCCGCATTGGCTGACGGGTGAGGGGGGTTGGGGCGCCGACACCGTGGCCGACCGCTTCGCTGCCTACGTGCACGCCCTGCGACCGATCCTCGACGGCGTGCGCTGGGTGGTCACCATCAACGAACCGAACATGGTGGCGATCATGGGCCGCTTCATCACCGGCGGCTCTTCCGACGACCTCGAAGGGTTCGTCGGACCCCTCCCGCCACCGGACCCCGCCATGCGCGACGCCACCATCGCGGCGCATCGCGCGGCACGCGACGTGCTCCACCGCGATCACCCCGACATGAAAGTCGGTTGGTCGATCGCCAACCAGGTGGTGCACGCGCGGCCGGGCGGCGAGCAGCTCGCGGCCAGGTACTCCGCAACGGTGAACGACCCCTTCCTCGAGGTGAGCCGCGACGACGACTTCGTGGGCGTGCAGTCGTACACCCGCACGGTGTTCGGGCCAGACGGCGAGATTCGCGACGACCCTGAGGACGAGCGGACGCTCACCGGCTGGGAGTACTACCCGCCCGCAGCCGGCGACGCGGTGCGCCAAGCCCGCGACGTGGTCGGCGACGTGCCGATCCTGATCACCGAGAACGGCATCGCCACCGACGACGATGACCGTCGCATCGCCTACACCCAAGGCGCGCTCGACAGCCTGCTCGCCGCCATGGCCGACGGTGCCGACGTGCGCGGCTACCTGCACTGGAGCTTGCTCGACAACTACGAGTGGGGCTCGTACCGACCCACGTTCGGGCTGGTCAGCTGGGATCCGAACACGTTCGACCGCACCGCGAAGCCGTCGGCCCGGTGGCTCGGCCAGGTGGCCCGAGCTCGCCGCCTCACCGCAGCGGCGAGCTCATGACCACGAACCGCCCACGCAAGACGCGGCGCCGGGCGACGGCCGGAGCCGACGACCGCAGCCGCCAACCGCGCGGCGATGCCCGCCGCCAGCAGATCCTCGACAGCGCGGTGGAGCTGTTCGCCGCCAACGGCTACCGGGGCACGGGGATCGCAGCCTTGGCCGACAAGGTGGGCATGACCGCGCCCGGGCTCCTCTACTACTTCGGCACCAAGGAACGGCTGCTCCAGGAAGTCATGGAGGAACGCCAGCGTGCCGAAGGGCAGGACCTGCCGTCGATCGAGGAGTTCACGCTCGACACGATCAGGGAGATCGCGCGCCACAACGTGGAGACGGCCGTGTTCACGCGGCTGTACGTGGTGCTCGGCGCGGAGAACCTCGATCGCGACGACCCGCTCCACGACTTCTTCACCGAGCGCTATGCGGCGGGTCGTGCCGTGGCGCGCGAGACCTTGCTCGCCGAGCAACGCCGCGGCGTCATCGATGCCACGATCGACGTCGACCTGCTGGCCGCGGAGATCCTCGCGGTGCTCATGGGGCTGGAGATCCAGTGGCTCGTCGACCCCGCCAACGTCGACCTGGTCGCGACCGTCGACGCCTACATCGATCGCCTCAGCCGCGAGTTGGAG
Organism: Acidimicrobiales bacterium; assembly: GCA_035547835.1. Taxonomy (NCBI): domain Bacteria; kingdom Bacillati; phylum Actinomycetota; class Acidimicrobiia; order Acidimicrobiales; species Acidimicrobiales bacterium. The sequence continues at coordinate 89,649 of DASZTW010000012.1, read as the reverse complement.
CGCGACTGACCTTCGCAGGCCGTCGTGGCCCCGCAACCCAGGATCGCTTGCTTCGGCGAGGCAGCCGCGCGCACTGCCGGAGCGCGCCGAGCACGGCTCATGCGGGCTTCAGCTTGCCGGCGAGCTTCGGGTTGAGGCTGGCGAACGCTTCGATGAGCGCGTCGGAGATCGCGGGCCGCACGTCGAGATCGGCGGCGTAACGCTCGGCCAACAGGTCAGCCCATTGGCCGCGGCCGGTGGTGCGCAGCCGTTCGAGGTAGGCACGCAGCCTCCCCCGGGTGTGAAAGGGACCGCCCTCGGCCATCACGATCACGAGCGGGTCGACGTGGTCGACGCTTGCTGCGAGCTGCTCGGTGATCCATCGGTCGAGCTGCTGCGACGCCGCCATCACGAGCTCGGGGCGCTCCCCCGCCAAGTCGTGCTGTTCGTGGGGGTCGGTCGAGAGGTCGAACAGCATCTCGTCGGCCCAGTCGTGGTAGCCGCTGTGCATCGTGCGGAGGTACAGGTGGTCGCCGGTGCGCAATCCCCGCTGGCACGACCACGCCCCTTGCGAGGTCACCAGGAACTCGCGGCCCTCCTCGCGCCCGTCGCGCAGGGCCGCCGCGAACGACGTGCCGTCCCACACCGCCGGCGGGGTCGCACCGGCGAGCTCGGTCACGGTGGCGCCCACGTCGAGGTGGTAGTGGAGCGAGCGGTCGACGCCCACCGGCACGCCTGGCCCGCGCAGGATCATCGGGATGTGCGCGGTGGCCTCGTCGGCCGCTTGGTGGTCGGCGTACACACCGAGCTCGCCGAACCCCTCGCCATGATCTGACGCGACCATCACGAGCGTGTCGTCGAGGGCAGAGACCTCGTCGAGCTTCGACAGCACGCGCCCGACGTGGTCGTCCGCGTAGCGGATGCCGACGTCGTAACCGTCGAACATCACCTTCACGGCCGGGAGGTCGGCAAGGTCGATCGGCTGGCGCGCGCCGGCGTCACCGAACTCATCGGGACGGAAGCCGAACGGCTCTTGCGCCGAGTGCGGCCCCGGCAGACCCCAATGCCGCGCGCGCACGTCCTCCGTGTACCAGGCAGGGATCGGGTCGCCCTCGAAGGGGTTTCCGAACGCCGGGGGCGTGTTGTACGGCGTGTGCGGGTCCCACAGGTGCACGTGGCAGAACCAGTGGTCTTCGCGGCCGTGGCGGTCGATCCAGCCGAGCACGTCGGGCACGACTCGGTCTGCCGTCTCGCCGCCCATGCCCCGCGACGCGTCGATCATCTCCTGGAACCCGACGGTCCACCACGTGGCCGCGTGCCGGATCGGGAAGCTCGAGAACGACGCGGTCCGGTAGCCCTTCCAGAAGAACCGTGCGGCCCACGACTGCACGGACAGCTCGGACAGGAAGCTGCGCTGCGCGCCTTCAGGAGCGAGGTCGAGGTTGGCGCCCCGACCACCGTGGTTGACCACACCGGTCTGGATGCCGAACCGGCCGGTGATCAAGGCCGTGCGACTCGGCAGGCACGGCACGTCGGAGGCGTAGACGTTGTCGAAGCGAGTCCCCGCGGCGGCGAGCGCGTCGATGTTGGGGCTGGTGTCGCGGTGATAGCCGTAGCAGCCGAGGTGGTCCGGCCGCAGCGTGTCGATGTCGAAGTAGATGATCCGCATCGGTCGCCCCCAATATCCGAACGATCGTTAGAATTATAGGCGCGAGATCGACGGCGTCGAGCTGGGCGTCGTCGACAGACGTGGCGGGTTCGGGGCCGGTAGCCTCGCGGCCAATGGGCGATGCGATGCTTTACGACGACGGCAACATCGCGTGTGACGACGACGGCGTGTTGATCCGCTGGTACTACCTCTGGGGTCCCAAGCGGGTGCGGTACTCGTCGATCAAGTGGGTCCGTGAGTGGCCGCTCGGCGTGGTGCGGGGCAAGTGGCGGCTGTGGGGCTCCGGCGACCTCACCCACTGGTACAACCTCGACACCGGCCGGCCCCGCAAGTCGACCGCTCTCGTGCTCGACGTCGAGGGGAACCGGCTCCGGCCGGCGATCACGCCGAAGGATCCTGCTGCCGTACAGCGAATCTTGGAGGAGCACGGCGTCAAGGTCGACGACAGCCCACCGCCGTAGCCCCCGACCACGGAACCGGCCGACGACCGCGTCGGCGGGCGAGGATCGCGCCGCGCGGGCGTTCAGGCGATGACGCCTGCCGCGCGCAGCTCGGCCAGCGCGGCTTCGTCGAGACCCAACTCGGTCGCCAGCACCGTGTCGGTGTGCTCCCCCAACCACGGCACCCGAGTCTCGGGACCTTCCGCGACGCTCGACAACTTGATCGGGTTGCCCGGCACCAGCACCGGATCGGCCACGCCGTCGCTGCGCTCGCACTCGACCAGCATGTGGCGGTCGCGCACGTGGGGGTCGGCGATCACGTCGGGCGCGGCGTTGCAAGGCCCGGCGGCCAGGCCCACCGCAGCGAGCTCGCGGCACACGTCGCCCTTCGAGCGGCCGTGCGCCCACGCCTCGACGGCCGGGCGGATCACGTCGTCGAGGTGGTCGGCCCAACCCTGCCGCGTGGCGAAGCGCGGGTCGTCGAGCCACTCGGGGCATCCCACCGTTCGCGCCAGGAGCTCGAACTGGTGCTCACGGCCGACCTGCACGATGAACCAGCCGTCATCCGCGCGGAAGCCGTCCATGATCAGCGGCAGGTGCCGCCCCGGCTGCGGGCGCAGGCCCATCGACCAGAAGTTCGTCACCAGATCGGTCATCGAGACCATGGCGTCGTACATCGCGACGTCGAGGTACTGGCCGCGACCGGTTGCGTCACGATGGCGGAGCGCAGCCAGGATGCCGACGGCCGCGAACAGCGCGGAGCCGATGTCGCCGAGGCCGCCGACGGGGTTGACGACCGGCGGGCGACCCGGCTCGGCCTTGTAGTCGTAGATGCCCGACATGGCCTCGGCGATCGCCGCGTACGCCGGCCAGTCGCGATACGGGGACTCGGTGGTGTTCCCGAACCCCGACACCGACACGTAGACCACGGCCGGCCAACGCGCCGAGACCGCCTCGTAGCCCAGACCCATGCGGTCCATGGTCCCGGCCTTGAAGTTCTCGGCCACCACGTCGAATCGCCCGGCGAGGTCGAGGAACAGGTCCCGTCCGCGCTCGCTCTTCAAGTCGAGCGTGACCGACCGCTTCCCCAAGTTGTTGCGCAAGAACGTGGCACCGACCTTCTCGCCGGTCGGCGCTTCCATGAACGGGACTGCACCACGTCCGGACTCGCCGCCTTTGGGCGACTCGACCTTGACCACGTCGGCGCCGAGTCGTGCCAGCAGCTGCGTTGCGAACGGGAGCGACTGCATCTGCTCCGCTGCCAGCACGCGCACACCGTCGAGCGGCTTGCCGAACGGTGCTGCTTCGGCGTTGGCGATGTCTCCGAGACGCATGCCCGGATCGTATATTCACCGCCTCCGCCAATCTGACGGACCGTCAGACGGGACCCTAAGCTGAACGGAATGCAGGGCATCATCAGCGCCGCTGGCTACGTCCCCCACCACCGCCTCGACCGGGCCAAGATCGCCGAGGTCATGGGGACCGGCGGCGGCAAGGGCACCCGCGCCGTGGCCAGCTACGACGAGGACACCACCACGCTTGCCGTGGCCGCCGGACGCCTCGCGCTGGCCGCCGCGCCCGCGGGCGCCTCACAGCTCGAAGCGCTCACCTTGGCCACTTCGAGCCCCGTGTACCTCGACAAGACCAACGCGGGGGTGGTGCACGCTGCCCTGCGACTCGACAGCGCCACGGCAGCGTACGACCTCGGGGGCGGGATCCGCTCCGGTGTCGGCGCGCTGCGGGCCGCGCTGCGGCCCGGGGGGGCGACGTTGGTCGTCGCCAGCGACATCCGCACGGGCCTGCCCACCTCCGGCGATGAAGCGGCCGGCGGCGACGCGGCGGCCGCGCTGCTGGTGGGCGACGACTCGGCCAGGCCGGTCATCGCCGAGCTGGTCGGCCAGGGATCGGCCACCCGTGAGTTCCTCGACCAGTGGCGCACGCCGGGCGACAGCCGCCCCCGGCACTGGGAGGAGCGCTTCGCCGAGACGCAGTACGGGCCGCTCGTCGACTTGGCGTGGTACGACGCGCTGAAGGACGCCGGGCTCGCCCCGGCCGACGTCACCACGTTGATCGTCGCCGGCTCGCACACCCGCGCCGTGAAGGCCGCCCAGCGCAAGCTCGGGGCCGAGCCCGCGAAGGTCGCCGACGACCTCACCGCGAGCGTCGGGAACCCGGCCACCGCGCAGGCCGCTCTGCTGCTGGCCAACGAGCTCGAGCAGTGCGGGCCGGGCGACGTGCTCGCGCTGGTGTCGCTGGCCGACGGCGTCGACGTGCTGATCTTCCGAGCCACCCCCGCCATCGCCTCCTGGCGGCCGGCTCGCACCGTGGCCGCGCAGATCGCGACCGGCGACGCTGGTCTCCCCTACGCCAAGTTCCTCTCGTGGCGGGGCATGGTGACCGTCGAGCCACCCCGCCGCCCCGAGCCTGCACGGATGTCCGCCTCGGCCGCCGGTCGCAGCTTCGACTGGAAGTACGGCTTCGTCGGATCGCGCGACCGCCAGAGCGGCGCGCTGCACCTCCCGCCGGCCCGGGTGTCGTGGCAGGGCGGGGGGGTTGACGACATGGAGCCTGCGCCGATGGCCGACGTCGAGGGCACGATCGTCGCGTTCACGGTCGACCGGCTGGTGTACTCCCCCAGCCCGCCCGTGGTCTTCGCGGTGGTCGACTTCGACGGTGGCGGCAGACTGCCGATGGAGCTCACCGATGTCGCCGCCACCGAAGTTCGGGTCGGCGACCGTGTCGAGATGACCTTCCGCCGGCTCAACACCGGCGACACCATCGCCAACTACTTCTGGAAGGCGCACCCGGTGACCACCACACCGGCCGGCGACTGAGGAGCATCCATGGGATCGCATGGCATCCGAGACCGAGTCGCCATCGTCGGCGCGAGCTGCACGCCGTTTCGCGAGCACTGGGACAAAGGCCTCGACGACCTGATCATCGACGCGGCCGAAGGGTGCTACCAGTCGGCCGGGGTCGCCAAGGACGACGTCGACGCGTACTGGTTCGGCACCGCACAGTCGGCCATGAGCGGCCTCGCCCTCGGGTCACCGCTGAAGCTGCACAACAAGCCCGTCACCCGTGTCGAGAACATGTGCGCCACCGGCTCGGAGGCGCTGCGCCAAGCGGCGTACGCGGTCGCGTCCGGCGCGTACGACGTGGCGATGGCCGTCGGCGCCGAGAAAGTGAAGGATGGCGGCTACCAGGGCCTCAACGCCTTCCCGATCCCGAACGACGGCACGGCCCGCAGCCTCACCGCGGCGGCGATGTTCAGCTTGATCCTTCCGGCGTACTCGCAGCGCTACGGCGTCGATGAGGACGAGCTGCGTCGGGTGGTGGCCCGGATCGCCTCCAAGAACCACGCCAACGGAGCGCGCAACCCGCTGGCCCAGTTCCGCAAGGAGATGTCGGTCGACGCGATCTGCAACATGGCCGCGGTCGCCGGGCGTCTCGGCGTGTTCGACTGTGCCGGCGTCGCGGACGGCGCGGCGGCCGCGATCGTGGTGCGGGCCGAGGATGCGCACCGCTACACCGACAAGCCGATCTACATCAAAGCCCTGTCGATGGTGGCCGGCAACGGCTCGGGCATGCTCGACCCCGACTACGACTACACGACGCTCAGCGAGTGCGCCGCTGCGGCCGACGACGCGTACGCGCAAGCCGGGATCACCGACCCCCGCCACGAGCTCGCACTGGCCGAAGTGCACGACTGCTTCACCCCCACCGAGCTGGTGCTCATGGAGGACCTGCGGTTCTCCGAGCGCGGCCAGGCCTACAAGGACGTCACCGCCGGCGTGTTCGACCTCACCGGCGAGCTGCCCGTGAACACCGACGGCGGCCTGAAGAGCTTCGGCCACCCCGTCGGAGCGTCGGGCCTTCGCATGCTGTACGAGGTGTGGCTCCAGCTCCGCAAGGAAGTGCCCGACGAGCGGGCGGTGCGCAACGACCGCACGCTCGCGCTGACCCACAACCTCGGCGGCTACCCCGGCGAGATGGTCAGCTTCGTCGGCATCTGGGGGTCGGAGCTGAGCTGAGGACCTGCGCGGACCCTTCCGCGCCTGCATTCCCGCTGCCACGGTCGGTTTTCACGCGCAGTTCGGGGATCTAGTCGGTGGACTTCGCCGGAGGGCGGTAGCAGGCAGCGAGGAGGGCGACGGCGCCGCCGACACCTCCGACCACCGCGATGAGCAGGCCGGGCCAGCCGTTGAGCGAGGTCCAGATGCCGAGCTTGTCGTCGAGCGACCACTGGCCAGCGCCGGTGACGGCGAGGGCGACGCCGATCGTGGCGAGGATGACGTTGTACTCGTAGCCCGACTTCACGATGAAGAATCCGTTCGGCCGGTGCACCGTGTAGTACGCGACGCACATCAGGCCGACGAACCCGGCGCCCGCGAACGGGGTGAGCAACCCGACGGCGAGCAAGATGCCGGAGATCATCTCCATCGACGCGGCCATCACGGCTTGCAACTTGCCGGGTCGCATGCCCATCGAGTCGAACCACGCGGCGGTTCCCGGGATGCGCCCGCCGCCGAAGAACTTGTTGTAGCCGTGCGCGGCCAACGTGAGGCCGATCACGACCCGCAGGATCAGCAGGCCGAGGTTCAAAGCATCGAGATCGCTCATGCCCGCAGTCTGTCAGCCGTCGCCACCTGGTCGGTACGATCGGCCGCCGTGACCGACCAGACCCCTTCCGCCGACCGCCCGCTCGACGAGCAGGTCCGACACCGCCTCGATGGCGCGGTGGCGTGGATCACGCTCGACCGGCCCGACGTGAAGAACGCCATCTCGCCCGACCAACGCAACCGGGTGATCGACCTGCTCGACGCGGCGAGCGGCGACCACCACGTGCGAGCGGTCGTGCTGACGGCCACCGGCGACGCGTTCTGCACCGGCGCCGACCTCCGGGCATCGCAGCCGACGGTCCCCAAGCCCGATCACGCCCCCGAACAGCCGGTCGGCACCGTCCGGCGCATGATCCGAACCGGCGCGCAGCGCCTCGTCACCAGCGTCCTCGACTGCGACAAGCCGGTGATCGCCGCTGTCAACGGCACCGCCGCCGGCATCGGCGCGCACTTGGCATTGGCCGCCGACCTCGTGATCGCGGTCGAGTCGGCCCGCTTCATCGAGGTCTTCGTTCGCCGCGCGCTGGTTCCCGACGGCGGCGGCGCGTACCTGCTCCCCCGTCTCGTCGGCATGCACAAGGCGAAGGAGCTGATGTTCTTCGGCGACAGCGTCCGCGCCACCGAGGCGCTCGAACTCGGCCTGATCAACCGGGTCGTGCCCGACGGCGAGCTCCATGCTGCCGCCAGCGAATGGGCCGACCGCCTCGCCGACGGCCCGACGCACAGCATCGCGCTCACCAAGTGGCTGTTGAACCGGTCGCTCGAGTCCGACCGCGACACGGCGCTCGCGGCAGAAGCGTGGGCGCAGGAGATGAACATGGGCTCGGTCGACGCGCAAGAAGGCGTGCAGTCGTTCATCGAGCGCCGCACGCCGACGTACCAGGGCTGGTAGCCACCCGACGTCAGCCAGCCGGGGGACGCACCTACCTGCCGGGGCCAGAGGTCAGCGCGGCGCCGTGGTGCCCACAGAGTCGGGCTCGTCACCGCCGCCGGCCCCCACACCAGCGTCGAGGCCGGCCTCGATCGAGTCCGACCCGTCGGCGGCGTGGTCGTGGACCCGGGCCGCCTCGTGCTCGGCCTCGCGGGCCTGCTGCTCCTGCATGGCCGTCACGATCGCCTCGAAGATCTTGGCGGCGTCCGCGTCGAGGTGCTCGCGGGCCCGCAACAAGATGAACGCACCGATGAACACGGGTGGGCTCATCAACAAGAACGCCACGCGGTAGTTGCCGCCGAACGCGCCGGCGAGCGGGAACACGACCAGCGACGACACGCCTTGGCCGAGGATCACCGACGTGAGGTTGAAGAACCCGAAGCCGGAGCCTCGCAAGTTGGCCGGGACCGCATCGGTGAGCCCCGCGCGCAGGGCGGGGATCGCCATGCAGATGATGAAGAAGCCGACGATCTCGAGCGGGTACGCGAACTTGAACGGCAGCCGCAGGTAGCTGATCGCGAACAGGGCATTGCCGACGAACAGGCAGTAGGCGGGGATGGCCATGCGGGCGCCGCGGATCTTGGTCATGTACCGGTCGGCGAACCGGCCGCCGAGCAGCACGCCGGGGATGCCGCCGAGCAGTACGAGCAGCGCGACCAACGCTTCCGCCGAGCCGGTCTTCACGTGGAGCTGGCGTTCGTAGAACTGCGGCATGGCCGCGGCGATCGCGGTGATGGTGAACAACAGCGACGCCACGCCCACGAGCGCGTAGCGCATCGTGGTGATCCCGAGGATCGTGCGGGCATCCGCGCGCAGCCCGCCGACCATGTCGCGGGTGAACGCCCGGAAACCGTCCTCGAACAGCGGCTCGTCAGGCTCGTCGTGCAGGTGGTGCGCGCCGACGTGGGCTCGGTCGGACTCGCCCCGCTTGGGCTCGCGCAGCCGGTAGACGAACAGTGCGATCACGACGCCTGGCGTGCCGACCAGCAGGAAGGCCCAGCGCCAACCCAGCGTGTTGCCGACGATGCCGCCGAGGCCGATGCCCAGCGCGAACCCGACGAAGAACAGGCATTGCTGCACGGAGAACGCGAGCCCGCGCTTCTCTGCGCTGTAGAAGTCGCCGAGCAGGCTGGCAGCCGACGGTTCGGTGATGGCCTGGCCGAAGCCGAGCGCGCTGCGGACGCCGAGCAGCACCCCGTAGTTGGGCGACGCGGCGGTGAGCGCGGTGAGGCCCGACCACCCGATGATCGTGTGGCCGATCGTGCGGCTGCGGTTCCAACGGTCGGCCAGGTAGCCAGCCGGCACGGTGATCAGCCCGTTGACGACCACGAAGCACGACAGCAACAAGCCGATCTGCAAGTCGGTGACGTGCAGCCGCGGATCCTTCTGCAGGGGCGTCACCACGCCACGCACGATGTTCTGGTCGACCTGGTCGATCATGATGACGAGCCCGAGCAGCCACATCGGCCACGGCGCGTCGACGCTGGTGTCCCTCCCCCGAGTCCCCACGGGCGAAAGTGTGCCATTTCGGGCACCGCCGCCGGAACTCGCGACATGCCTACGCTGCAAACCATGGCCGACGACACCGCCCCGCTCACCGCCGCGCTCGCCGCGCTCATGCAGGGCGAGGTGACCGGCCTCGCACGCCTCACCGGTGGCGCGTCGCGCGAGACCTGGTCCGCCACGGTGCGCACCGCGAGCGGCGATCGCCGGGTGATCCTGCAGCGCACGAGCACGCCGAGCGGCATGAGCTCCCAGGGCGTCGACATGGCCGGCGAAGCGGCGCTGGTGCGGGCCGCGCACGCCGCAGGGGTGCCCACTGCCGAGGTGCTCGCCGCGTCGGGCGACCCCGACCTGCCGGCGGATGCGGGCGCGCTCGGCACGTCGTGGGCGCTGTGCGACCACGTCGACGGAGAGACGATCGCGCGGCGCATCCTGCGCGACGACCGTTACGCCACGGCCCGGACGCGTGTCGTCGACCAGGCGGCCGACGCGCTGGCGCGCATCCACCGCCTGCCCACGGAGACGGCGCCACAGCAGACCATCACCGACCCGGTGGCCCGCTTCCGCAGCGCGCTCGACTTGTTCGGCGAGCCGCATGCCGCGCTCGAGTTGGGCCTGCGCTGGCTCGACCAGCACCGGCCCGGCGAAGTCGGGCCGTGTGTCGTGCACGGCGACTTCCGGCTCGGCAACTGGATCGTCGACGACGACGGGTTGGCTGCCGTGGTCGACTGGGAGCTCGCGCACCTCGGCGACCCAGGCGAGGACCTGGGTTGGATGTGCGTGCGGGCGTGGCGGTTCGGGGGCGCCGGTGCCGCCGCGGGGTTGGGCAGCCACGAGCAGCTCCTCGACTCCTACCTGGCCGCCGGCGGGCTGCCCCTCACGCTCGACGACCTGCGGTGGTGGGAGGCGTACGGGACGCTTGCGTGGGGGGTGATGTGCATCGCGCAGGCCTCGCGCCACCGCAGCGGATACGTGCGATCGGTCGAGCTGGCTGCGATCGGGCGACGGGTCTGCGAGAACGAACACGACCTCCTCGCGTTGCTGCCCGGCCCGGCCCTCACGGACCTGCCCGCCCCCGCCGCCACGGTCGGCCACCCCGAAGCGCCGCACGACGTGCCGAGCGCGGTCGAGCTCCTCGACGCAGTGGCAGGCTTCCTGCGCGACGACGTGATGGGCGCCACCAGCGGCCGGGTGCAGTTCCACACCCGGGTGGCCGCCAACGTGGTCGACCAGGTCCGCCGCCAGATCGAGATGGGCTCGTCGCAAGCTGCCGCGCACCGCGATCGTCTGGCGGCGCTCGGGTTCGCCGACGACGGCGCGCTCGCCGCCGCGATCCGGGCCGGCGAGCTCGACGACCGCTTCGACGAGGTGAAAGCCGCGGTGTGGGCGTCGGTGCGCGACAAGCTCGCCGTCGCGCACCCCGACTACGAGCGAATTTGACGCGCACGTGAAGTTCTCCGGTAGCTTTACGTCGACGTAAAGTTTTCTCCCCGGAGCCACCCGTGCACCAAGACGCAGCCCAGCCAGCCGACCGCTACAAGTGGACGGCGCTGTCGAACACCACCCTCGGGATCTTCATGGCCGCGCTCGACAGCTCGATCGTGTTGATCTCGCTGCCGGCGATCTTCCGTGGCATCCACCTCGATCCTCTGCAGCCCTCGAACATCGGCTACCTGCTGTGGATGCTGATGGGTTACCTGGTGGTCACGGCCGTGTTGGTGGTGACGTTCGGGCGCCTCGGCGACATCTACGGCCGGGTCCGCATGTACAACGCGGGGTTCTTGATCTTCTCGGTGGCCTCGCTCGCGCTGTCGTTGTGCCCGTGGACCGGCGGCGGTGGCGCCATGTGGCTGATCGTCTTTCGGATCGTGCAAGGCGTCGGCGGTGCGTTGTTGATGGCCAACTCGACGGCGATCCTCACCGACGCCTTCCCGGTGGCGGAGCGCGGCATGGCCATGGGCATCAACGTGGTGGCCGGCATCTCCGGGTCGTTCGTGGGTCTGATCGTCGGCGGCTTGCTCGCCGACGTCGACTGGCGAGCCGTGTTCTGGATCAACGTGCCGATCGGTCTGTTCGGCACCGTGTGGGCGTACCTCAAGCTCCGCGAGGTCGGCACCACGACCGAGGCCAAAGTCGACTGGTGGGGCAACCTCACGTTCGGCGTCGGGCTCGTGATGATCCTGATCGGCCTCACGTACGGGTTGATGCCCCACGGTGGCGGCGACATGGGCTGGACCGGCCCGTGGGTCCTGTTCGAGCTGATCGGTGGCGCCGCCGTGCTCTTGGTGTTCTGCTACATCGAGACCCGCGTCGCGCAACCGATGTTCCACTTGAAGCTGTTCCGGATCCGCGCGTTCGCGATGGGCAACGCCGCCAGCCTGCTGTCGTCGATCGGCCGCGGCGGCCTGCAGTTCATGTTGATCATCTGGCTGCAGGGGATCTGGCTCCCGCTGCACGGCTACAACTTCGTCGACACGCCACTGTGGGCCGGCATCTACATGCTGCCCCTGACGGCTGGCTTCCTCGTGTCCGGCCCGGCGTCGGGCTGGTTGTCGGACCGCTACGGCGCGCGGCCGTTCGCAACCGGCGGCATGTTCCTCGCGGCGGCGAGCTTCGGGCTGCTGATGTTGCTCCCCACCGACTTCACGTTCTGGGTGTTCGCCCTGTTGTTGTTGCTCAACGGCACCGGCATGGGCCTGTTCGCCGCACCCAACACCACCGGCATCATGAACAGCGTGCCCGCGAACCAGCGCGGCGCCGCCTCCGGCATGCGCGCCACCTTCCAGAACACCGGGATGGTGCTGTCGATCGGCGTGTTCTTCTCCCTGATGATCGTGGGCATGGCGGCGTCGCTGCCCGGCGCGATCCGTGCGGGCTTCGAAGCCCACAACGTCCCGGCCGTGCCCACCGCGGTCATCAGCGGCGAACCACCTGTCGGATCGCTGTTCGCTGCGTTCCTCGGCTACAACCCGGTGGAATCCATGCTCGAGCAGGTGCCGGCCACCAAGCCTGTGGCCGGGCAGGCTGCGCCGCCCACCGCGTACGAGTGGATGCACCAGCACCACCCGAAGGACCTCGCCGTGCTCACCGGCAAGAAGTTCTTCCCGAAGCTGATCGGCAAGCCGTTCCTGAACGGTCTGCGCATCGCGTTCACCGCGTCGCTGATCATGTGCCTGATCGCCGCATGGGCGTCGTGGATGCGCGGCGCGAAGTACGTGCACTCGGAGGACGAGGAGTCCACCGGGGAGGCCCTCGCCGAGTCGTTGCCCGACGAGTGGGTGCCCGCGTGAGCCGCGACACGCACGCCGTCGACCCCGACGTCACCGCAGCCGACCCCACGCTCCGCATCGGAGCCGCAGCCGAGCGAGCCGGCGTCTCCACCCGGACCCTGCGCTACTACCAGGAAGTCGGCCTGCTGGAACCGTCCGGCCGCAGCCCCGGTGGCGACCGTCGCTACTCCGAAGCCGATCTCGAACGGCTCGCCCGGATCCTGCGACTGCGCGACGTGATGGGCTTCGACCTCGATCGCATCCGCGTGATCCTCGCCGCCGACGACCGGATCCTCGAGCTCCGTTCGGAGGTGCGGGCGGGTGTGTCGCAGACCCGCCGGCGCGAGATCGTCCACGAGGCCATCGAGCTCAACCACCACCAGCGCGAGCTGGTGCGCGAGAAGCTCCAGCTCCTCCAGGCCTTCAACGACGAGCTCGAGGCCACCGCCGAGCGCTACCGAGCCAAGGCCGACGAGCTCGGCGTCACCATCGTCGAGCCCTGACGCCCGTGGCGGCGGTGGTCCCGGTCGATCACCACCGCCACCTGCTCACCCGCTCAACGCAACGCCGCGGCCAGCTGCTCGACCGCCCGCCACCGCCAGCCGCTCAACGCAACGTCGCGGCCAACTGCTCGACCAGCCCCACGATCTCGCGGGCACACGCCGAGAACGTGTCGGCGTCGCCGCCACCAGGATCCACCACTTCCTCCCAGCCGCCGAGCTCGACCTCGGCGAGGTGCAGGCCCGCCACTCGCTTGCCGAGCGGCCCGGCCGTGCCGGGAAGGTCGCGACACAATCGCTTCAACGTGGCGGTCCGCGCCGCGGCCGACGGCTGCTCGCGGCGCACCCAGCTCACATGCTCCGGCGCCAGTCCCACCACCAGCGCGGCCCGCGCCAGGTCGCCCGGTGCCACTTGACGACTCAGGTGGCGCGGCACCGTCAGTCCCACCGACTCGAGCGCCTTGCGGGTACGCCAGCTCATCGGCTGACCGTCGATGGTGAGCGTGCCGGCGGTCTCGATCTCGGCGTCGGGGAGGTGGGCGCGCAGGGCCGCGCCAGCCATCACCGAGCGAGCCGCGTTGCCGGTGCAGAGGAACAGGATGTGGTCGCGCACCTCGCCAGGCTGACCGCACCCGCACCCGCCCGTCGAGTGGCGGCCTCGAGACCATGCCAACCGGGCCGTCGACATTGACCGAAGAGAAGGAGATCCGTGCCGGGAGCGTGGCCGCCGCCGGATCACCGCCGATCAGGCTTGGCGTGGGGCGCGGCAGGTGCTGACAACCAGGCCCGTGGCAGGGATCCAGAGGAAGGCGTTGCAGCCGACTCGGAGCCAGGACGGGCCCCAGAGAGTGCCGACGCCGAGGAGGACGAGAGCGATCACCCACGACACCCCGTCGGTCCTGGCTATCGACCGCACGGTCCGATTCGTGAAGAAGGACGGCGCGGTCCCGAGGAACAGTGCTGCCGCGAACGGAACAGACTGCAATCCCGCCCTGCTGGCTCAACCAGCGAGCCCGCGCCGGCTCAGCGATGCCGATCAGCGCCACCGGGCCGGTCGGCCGACGGTAACGCACCTGAGGATCGTCACGAATAGCAGCACCGTGAAGACCACCTGCGCGATCAGGCTTGCGCTGATGTGCTCGCCGCTCACCAGCCGGGCGATCAAGATGACAATCGATGGGACGCCGAGAACGCACACCAGCACGGCGATGAACCTCGACGGAGAGTTCAAGCGCGGTCCCGGGGGAGGGCCGAAGTCTGACACGGACTCCGAGGTTGAGGCGACCAGGTCTGCGGGAGCGACGAACGGCTTCGGCCCGGTTGAACGCTCGGCGCGAAGTCCGACCACGTACCGGCGAAGCCCCAAGAGCGACCACGCTGCCGTGGCCACCGCCATGAGCAACACGATGACACCAACGATCCAGACGCCCACGACGAGTCCGAAGATCCCGACGCCTGCCGCAAGGCAGATCAGTGCGAACCAAGCCAGGACCGCAGCCTGCCCCTGGAGTGGTGTCGCCTTGCGAAAATCTCGAATCCACCCTCGCGTTCGTGGGGCCACGCTGACCTACCTCGTTCGATGGATAATGACAACGTAACCGGCGCCAGCGATACAGCCGACACCTCCGCCTATGACCGGTGCCTCTGGGCCCGTATAGAGTGCAGTGTATAGTCCTACATATGCACCCGCTGCGCCGCCTGTTTGGCAGGCGATGGCCATTTCGTGCGCCTCGATGATGAGATTGGCCAGCGGTCTGATAGTCGACGCTCCGACCTTCACCATGTCCCATGCTGCCTTCCCTACTGTGCGCGATGTGCTCAGCAGGCCGGCGTGAGGGCTGGTGTATGCACTGATCGCGGCGACACGGAGCGACGGCGCGCCCTGATGTCCGACGTACTTCTCAATTCCCTCGCGGCGTAGTCGAGCGTTCTGCCGAGCAACTCCGGCGATGGCGCCTTGGTGGCCGTGGTTGCAGTTGGCGGTGCCGGTGGCGCCGCATGGCATGTACATGCCGGTCAGGTCGGTTCCGTTGACTGGGTTTTGGTTGGTGTAGTCGTAGTTGTTGGCGGAGCCGCCGGGGATGGGGTCGACGGTGAGGAATCTGCCGAGTTGCGGGTCATACGGTCGGGCGCCCATCTCGATGGTGGGTCGTAGCCCCCCTTGGTGTTCGACGGGGCGGGTTTTGGTGCCGAGCCAGGCGTAGTCGTAGTCGCCGGGGAGATCGTCGGCGACGCCGGTGAGGGGGTTGCCGAACGGGTCATACCGCAGCGTCGCGCCCACCTTGGTGCCGGTGTTGTTGGTGGTGGCGGTGACGTCGCCGTGGATGTTCGGGTAGCTCCACGTGTCACCGCTGGCTTGGCGGGTGACGGTCACGCCGCCCGGCAACCCGACCATCCGGGCGGTGACCGCCCCGGTGTTGTCGAGGACCGCGACGGGGCTGTCACCACCGGTCGCGTAGCTGTAGGCGACCGTCGTGCCCGCGGCGGTGCGGTCAACCACCCGGTCTGTGGCGTCGCGCTGGTAGGTGACGGTGGTGGCCCCGGCGGTGGTGGAGGTGTGGCGGTCTGCGTCGTCCCAGTTGTAGGTGTCGCCACCGAGCGTGGTGGTGTTGCCGTGCCCGTCATAGCCTACGGTCCCGACCGGCGTGGCGCCTGACGTGGAGGCGAGGCGGTCACCGGGCCCGTAGCAGTAGTCGGTGGTGGCGCCATCGATGGTCACCGACGACCGGTTGGAGTCCGCGCCCGGATCCGCCATCGCGCCTGCGCCACACCCCGGGGTCGTGCCGTACACGTAATGCAGCGTAGAAGACCCCCCACCACTACCCGTGGTGACCGACGCGTCGGTCAGGCGGCCAGCGGTGTCATACGCGAACGTGGAGGTCGCCGCGCCCGAGGTGGCGTCGACTCGTTCGGCCACCACTCGGCCTGACTGGGAGTATCCCGATCCCGACGCGGACGCGACCTGATCGGAGGTGATGACCCCGCCTGGGCCTGTGGCGGTCAACGAGTCGGTGCGGCCGTCGGCGTCGCGCCCGACCGTGAGCGTGGTGCCGTTGCCGCCGTTACCGGCCCCTGTGGGGTAGGCGACCGAGGCAAGGTCGAAGTGCGCGTCGTAGGTCACCTGGGCGACCACGGCGCCGTCCCACGACTGCGATGTCTCCCGGCCGCCGGCGTCATAGGTGAACGCGACCGGGCCTTGGGGTCCCGCGGTCGCGGTGACCCGGCCGGCCTGGTCATAGGTTGTGGTCGACGTCTGGTTCTTCGCGTCGGTGTAGGACACGGTGCGGCCCAACAGGTCGACACGGGTGGTGATCGTGCCGGCCGGGTCGCTCACTGATGTCACCAACGGGTCGCCGGCCACCGCGTAGTCAGACGTGACGGTGCGGTCCGGGTAGGTCACCGACGTCGGTCGGCCGCGGTCGTCGTAGCTGGTGCACACCCATCCCGCGTCGCCGTCGGTCCGTGACGCGATCTGCCGGCCGTGGTCGTCGCGGATCTGGCGTTCCACCCGGCCGTCGGGGTTGGTGGTCGTGTCGAGGCCGCCACGCTGCGGCCATGCCGTCGTGCCCCCACAACCCGTCGCCGCCACAGTCTCGGACGCGCCGTAATAGCCGTAGGTCGTGGCCTCACCGCTCGGCATGGTCGACGACTTCAACCGGTAGAAGTTCCCGTCGCCACGCGCCCCGAAGTCGCTGCCCGACACCAGGTCCAACCCGGTGGGGTCGACGGCCTGGCTGGTAGCCAACAGGTTCGACGGATTCTGGTATGACGTCCGGGTCGACCCGGGCGGCGAACCCGCCGTCGAGTCATCCACGCTCGACGAGGTCGCCAGGTTGTAGCGGGGCACCAGCATGCCGGTCGGCGCGTACAGGCCCGTCACGCCCGGCGGCGTGTAACGCACGTACACGCCGGCGGGTTGGGTGGTGGACCCGGACTTGGTGGTGTGGAACATGACGGTCATGCGGTGGCGGCCGGCTGTCAACGCAATCGTGCCCTTGGGGCCGGACGTGACCTGGCCGGCGGAGACGCCGCGGTCGTCGATGTACACCTCGGCCCAGCCGGTGTTCGACCCTGCGATCGGGGTGCCGAACCCGTAGGTGCCGGTCGTCGGGATCTGGATGTCGCCGGTCCAGCGCACCGAGAAGTCGCCGCCCGCGGCCATGCCCGGCGGGCGCAGCGTCCCGAAGTCGGCGTCCATGATGTTGCCCGCTCTTGCGGTGGCTGCGGTGGGCCTCGACCTGGTGCGCCCGAGGCGAGTCGCCGCTCTACGCCATCGAGGCCGCCGGGAATCGCGCTCAGGGTCTCGCCGGCTGCCGAATGAAGCGCGATGGCCGGCTTGCGGTGCGGTTCGCGGAGAGATCCCTGTCAAGAGCCTGTGCGGATCGAGGGCCGGTTCAGCCCACCGTGTTGTCGCGCACGTCGGCGTCGTGGTTGCCGGAGTTCACGAGCGAACGACCGATCTGGTTGCCGACGGCCACCACGTGACCGGTGTCGTTCACCAGCACCAGGCTGTTGACGATGGTGTTCCCCGCGCATCCGCTCGCCGGGTCGCCGACGGTGACCGGGCCCGGCGACGCCTGGACCACGACCGAACCGTCCACGTGGGTGTTGCACACCAGCAACCGGGCACCCCGGTTGTCGGACACCGACACGTTGACCGTGGCGCCCACGAGGGCGAGCGATCCGGTGCCCACGACCGACGCCGAGCCCGCGATCGTGCCGCCGACGACACAAGCGGTGCCGCTCGTGACGACCACCGAGCTCACGTTGCCGGTGTACGTGCGATCACACGTCACCGATTCGGCGTACGCCGAGGACTGGCTGCCGGTGAAGCGGGTGTCGCCCGCGTACGTGGCCGCGACGTGGTGCGTGCCCGGCGGCAGGTCGACCGCAAAGGTCGCCTGACCGCCCGCCAGGGTTGCCGACGAGGCTGCCACGCCGTCGACCGAGAACGACACCGACCCACCGGGGGCTCCGGCGGCCGACGTGGCCGGCGCGTGGGGGCTCACGGTCGCGGTGAATGTGACGGACTGGCCCCACGGCACCGGGTTGGCGCTCGACGTCACCACGGTGGTGGTGGCGCCCTTGTTGACCGTCTGGGTCAGGTCGCCTTGGCTCGGATCGATCCCGTCGGTGCCGAGGTAGTCGGCCTCGATGTGGTGCGAACCGGGTTGGAGGTCGCCACGAACGAGCGTCGCGGTGCCGTCGGCGCCAACCGCCACCGGCAGACCCGAGCCGACTCCGTCGACCTTCCACTGGACGCTGCCGGCCGCGGCCGGGCCGCCGTCGGCTCCCACCGTGGCCGTCCACGCGACCGACTGCCCCGAGACCGAGGGGTTGGCCGACGACGTCACCGAGGTGGTGGTCGCCCCACCACCCTGGTTCGGCGGCGAGCATGAGGACAACCCGCTCGGCGGCGTGATGTCGTACACGGTGACGGCGTCGAGCTGCGGGCCCTTTTGGCCACCGTCGACGTTCGGCGTCGTCGAGTCGAACACCAGAGGGCTCGATGTGAGCCCGCACGCGGCCACTTCGAACGTATGCCCCGTCCAGCCGAGGTTCGAGCTGGTGTGACCGGTGAGGTCCGCGCTGAACGAGCGGGTGACGCCACCGAAGGACACGTCGACGGTCTTGATCGTGGGCCCGCCGTTGGTATTCGCCGACAGCGTGAACCCGACCAGGTACAGGTGGTGCTCCTGCACGGTGATGGTCTGGGAGATCTTCCCCGGGTCGTACCCGTTCCCGTTCAAGTCGAGGAACTGCAGGCCATCGGGGACATCGACGTCGTGGATCACGTCGACGCCACCCCGGTCGATCTGCCAGGCGCCCAAGTGGGTCGTGCTCGGGAGCCCGAAGCTGTCGAAGTAGCTCTCGTGCGGGAGGCCCGGGGGCTCAAAGCTGCCGTCTTGCACCAAGTTGGGCAACCCCGCCGGCGTGGCGACCTGGGTGGTGCCCGCCGCGATGTCACGGATGAACATGTTGGGACGGCCCGCCACCCCGCCGCCGAGGTTGGTGGCCGCAGAGATGAACGCCACGATCGTTCCGTCGCCGTCGGGCGCGGGCGCACCGCTCGAGCCGTTGGCCGAGCTGCCGGCCGACGTGACGCTCACCCGCGTGACCGCGCCGGACGACCGCGCGTAGCGGAACACGTCCTGCGCGCTGTTGGCGTCGCCGCCGACCAAGTTGGTGGCGTCGGACGAGAAGAACACCGCGGAACCGTCACGGGTCACGTGCGGGTCGCCGGACCGCAGGTCTGGCGTCACCCCGGTGGGCGCGACGCGTGTGGTGGTACCGGCACCGACGTCACGTACGAAGACGGCGTCACCCCACTCGAACGCCACCACGTCACCGGTCTGGCTGATCGACGGGCGGTTGGCCGCGTCGGTGGTCTGGCCGCCCCCCGTCTGCTGGCTGACGAGCTGGATCGACGTGGAACCCGTCGGTCGCTCGAACACGTCCTCGACGCCGTTGGTGTCGCCCGCCACGAGGTTGGTGGCGACGGACTCGAACGCGACGTGTGAGCCGTCGCCGCTGATCACCGGATCGAAGCTCGCGCCGTCCGGCGCCGCGCCGCCGCTGCCGACGTCGAGCTGCGCGGTCGTACCCGCGACGAGGTCGCGCACGTACACGCCGCGGGGGTTGCCGTACTCGAACACGGCGTAGCGACCGTCGTCAGAGATGGCCTGCTGCGCACCGCCGGTGCTCGCCCCGGGGAGCAGCGTCGGCAGGCCACCGCCGGGCAGCACGCTCGCCAGCACCGTGGCGCCGGTCTGCAGGTCGTGGCGGTACACCGCCCGCACACCGGGCGCGCCCGACACGAGGTTGGTGGCGGTCGACGTGAACACGACGTACCGGCCGTCGGCGCTGATCGACGGCGCGTATGAGTCGCCGTCGCCCTCCGTGCCGGAGCTGTCGACGCTGGCCTGCTGGACCCCGCCGGTCGTCCGGTCGAGCACGAACACGTCGCTCGCGCCGTTCGTGTCACCAGCCACCAAGGTCTGCAGCGGTGACGAGAACGCCACGTAGCGTCCGTCGGCGCTCATCGCCGGGGTCTCGACCGCGGGGTCGTTCGAGGCAACGGGCATCGGGTGGTTGGTCGGCGGTGGCGTCGGCGCCGAGGTGGCGGTGGACATCAGCGCCGTGCCGATGGGCATGGCCACGGCCAGGCCCAAGACGACCACCATGGCCGCGACCGGGATGCGTCGTGCGCGCGTCATCGCCAGGCCTGCAAGCAGTCTTGGGTGTCGGCGGGGACGCAGATGCCGGTGAAGCACGACAGCGAGGCGTGACAGTCCCCGGTGCAGTCGACCGCGCTGGCGTAGTACTTGTCGTTGCAGAAGCAGTAGACGCACTCGACGAACTCTTCGCAACAGTCGCACGCCTCGACTTGTGCGTCGTCGTACGGCCCACCGCCGATCAGGTGCACGGCGTCGTAGTAGATGTACGCGTTGTCGCGGCAGTCCTTGTGACCCGACGTGTAGTCGAGGAAGTGGCTGTCACAGATCTGGTTCATGTCCCTGAGGAAGTTCTGGTCGCAGGTGTCCTTGTTCGAGTTGCAGGTGCCGTAGCAACGGTCGTGCTCGTCACATGCGGGCGTGAACGAGTAGCCGTCGAAGTCATCGGGGACCAGGTAGCCAGCGAGACCGGCCGAGCCACAGCCGTTGAAGGTCGGGGTGTAGTTCTGTTTGGTGATCCGCTTGTCGGGACAATCGCCGGGGCCGTTCAGGGGCCGACGCATGTTCGGCAACGTGCAGGCAGGGTCGCCGCCGCTGGCCGCGGACAGCGGCGCGACTGGAGCCGGCGCGGTTCCTTTCGCAGCGGTTCGGGTCGTGGCCACGAGGGCCTGGTTGCCGTTGCGGCTCCGGAGGATCCGCTCGCCCACCGTGCCGCCGAGCACGGCCGTGGTCGAGGCGCCGAGCAGCAGCCCCAGCACTCGGCGGCGGCTGACGTCGCCCGACGCGTGCGCGCGGGCGAGCCGGTCGAGATCGTCAGCCATCGACGGTCACCCCCAAGGCTTCGAGGACGGCCGGGCCGCCGGCCGCGGCGGGCCCGAGCGGCTGCCCGCCTGCCAACCGGATCAAGCTCGGCGTACCGGGCGACTCCGCGACCCGGGCCGCGGTCCTTCCCGGGTCGAACAACACCGGCCAGCCGTTGCCCGGCCCCGCGTCGGCTCTGATCGGACCGGCCACGATCGCCACGGTGGATCCCACCACCGCCCCGTCGTGTGTCGGCAGCTGCGGCTGGAGCTCCTGGCACCAGCCGCAGTCCGGGTTCCAGAACAGCAGCGCACCTTCGGGTCCGACGACGTCGCGGAGCGCGGCCGGGTTGCCCGCTTCGTCGAAAAGCTCGATGTCGTCGAGCGACAAGGTCGTGACGGCCACCTCGTCGAGCAGCGCGACCACCTGTGCGGATCCGCGTGCGGTCTCGACCACCTCACCGTGCTCGTCGACCAACACCGCGATCGGCGTGCGGGTGACCCCGAACGCCTCGAACGCCGCTTGGGTGCGGTCGACCAACCAACGGATCGGCGCGCCCGGGTGCGAGTCGCGCGTCTTGCGGGGGCTGTGCGGCGAGATCACCGCCACCGCGACGTCCTGGTGCCGGCTCGCGAACTCGGCGACGCGCCCCATGATCGATCGGCACGCACCGCAGCTCGGGCTCACGAACAGGAGCAGGGCGCGGCCTGCGCCCCACAGCGACGGCAGCGCCACCGGCCCGCGGTCGAGCTCGCCGACGGTCACGCCGGGCGCCACGGCACCGACCTCGATCAACGAGTCGGGCTCCCGAAGCGTGGTCGTGCCGGGAGCGGCTCCGCTGTCCAGCCGGTTCAGGACCTCGCCGTAACGCCGGAGCAGGTCGAGTTGGAGGCGGGCGAGCAGCGCAGTGGACACCGCGAGCGCACCCACCACCCCACCGAGGGCGAGCACGACGCCGCCGCCGTCGACGGAGCGGGCGGCCGCGCCCCACGTGGCCGGCCGTGCCGCAACGATCGCGGCCAGCCCCACGAGGACCGCGTTGCGCAGGACCGACGTCCACGACAGGTCGGCTGCGCTCAGCGAACCGAAGCAGGCGCAACGAACCCGTCGCCCCCGCACCACCGCGGCGCTCACCAGACCCAGGAAGACGAGCAGGAGCAGCGTCGCCCCGGCACCCGCCCACCGCCGCGTCACCGGCACCCACAACGCCGCGCCCAGCGCCAGCTCCACCACCGGGAGCGACCTCCCGATCAGACGGCCGTGGCGATCGGAGATCCCCAGGCCGGGTAGCGCCCCCACCAGGCCGTCGGGATCGCGCAGCTTGCCCGCCGCCGCCACCGCCACCACCGCGCTGACCACGGCCGCGCTGGCCAACACCAAGACGTCCATTCGCCCGCTCCCTCCAGGGTCGCACCGCTCACCTCATCAGTACGCCACCACTCACCGCGCGTGCATGAGGGGGGTACCCCCAAAATTCCGTCAGGAGGGGAGCCGGTCCCGGTAGGACATGGGGAGGAGCTCGAGGAGCTGGCCGTCGGGATCGCGCACCATGTACGCGTGCAGCGACTCGTACACGACTTCGCCGCCGTGGACGACGACCGACGCCGCGGCGGCAGCCAGGTCGTCGACCGAGAACGACAAGTGGGTGAGGCCGGGCTCGTTCATGACCCGTCTGGCCCACGGCGGGTTGCCGGGCCGGTCGAACGACAACAGCTCCAGCACGAGCTCGCCCCGGCGCAGGTACACGGCGGTCAAGCCCACCGGTGGTACGACCGCCAGCAGCTCTGCGGCCGCCTGGTCGGGGACGGTCAGCTCACGCTCGACCTCGAAGCCGAACACCGCGACGTAGAACGCGCGGGAGCGCTCGAGGTCGGCGGTGCACAGCCCGACATGGTTGACGACGGCAGGTGACGGCTCGATCCCGGTGGTCTACCACCGGCGCTGTGCACCAGCCCGGCCGGCTACGACGGGGCCCGCAGCCAGATCAGGACCGCGGCAGCTTGAGGCCGCGCTGGGCGATGATGTTGCGCTGCACTTCCGACGTGCCGGCATAGATCGTGGTGCCGAGCGAGAAGCGCACGGCTTCCTCGATGCGACCGTCCTCCGGCGCGCTCGGGTCGAGGTAGCGGCGCAGGCCGTCGGGGCCGAGCAGCTCGGCGGCCGTCTGGGCGTGACGCTGGAAGGCCTCCGACGTGAACAGCTTGGCCATCGGGCCTTCGGCCTCGGGGACCTCGCCCACCGTCGACATCCAGACCGCTCGCCGTTGGAGCAGCTTGCCGGCCTCGATCTCGGCGGCCATGCGGCCCACCTCCACCGCCACCACGGGATCGTCGACCGGACGGGTGCCGTCGGGCCCGTCGGCCGAGGCCCAGCGCTCGAGGTGGTCGAGCACGGCGAGCGACCGGAACGCGAAGCCGTTGGAGTGCTCGTCTTGCAGCGAGTGGGTCATCACCGCCCACCCCTTGTCGACGCCGCCGATCCGCCACCGGTCCGACACGCGCAGCTCGTTGTAGAAAGTGATGTTCGTGCGCTCGCCCGACAGCGTGTACACCGCCTGCGCCTCGAACCCCGGCTGGTCGACCGGCACCAGGAACACCGTGAGGCCCTTGTGCTTGGGCGCGTCGGGATTGGTGCGGGCGAGCAGGAACACGTAATCCGCGATGTGACCGTTGGTGGTGAACATCTTCTGGCCGCTGATCACCCACTCGTCGCCGTCGCGCACGGCTTTGGTGCGCGCCGCAGCGACATCGGAGCCGCACTCGGGCTCGGTGAACCCGAGCGCCATCAGCACCTCGCCGTTCAGCGCTTTGGGCAGGATCTCGGCCTTTTGCTCCTCGGTGCCGAGCGCCGCGAGGACTTTGGCCACCATCGCCGTGATCCCGATGCCGTAGTACGGCGCGCTGCGGCGGGCGAACTCCTCACGGATCGGGAGCACGTCGACCGGGTCCATGCCCTGGCCACCCAGCTCGGCGGGCCAGCCGGGCGCCAGCCAATCGCGTTCGCGCATGGCCTGCACGAAACCGGCGTCGTGGTGCACGCCGGTCTCGTCGATGCGCTGCTCCATCTCGCGGGTGAGGTGCTCGTCGAGGAACGACCGCACTTCCTCGCGCAGGTCGTCGCTCTCCGGGCCGAGGCTGAAGTCGATCGTCATGCCCCACGTTCCCCCAGCCGGTGCGCCGCGACCCTTCGATACGCCGTCCGAGCGTCGCCGTAGACGTTGGCCCAGCCGCGGGCCCGCCGGAAGTACAGCTGGATGTCCTGCTCCATCATGAAGCCGTAGCCGCCGTGGAAGTGCAAGCTGAGGTACGTGGCGTCGCGGGCCGTCTCGTACGCGAACCCGAACGCCATGGCCGCGAGCTCGGCCGACCGGTCGGGTTCCTCGTCGAAGGCCCAGCACGCTTCCCAAGCCAGCAAGCGGGCGGCGTCCACCGCGGCCGCGGCGTCGGCCAGGCGGTGGGCGATCGACTGGAACGAGCCGATCGGGACCCCCCACGCTTCGCGGTGCTGCACGTAGTCGACGCCGATCTCGAGCCCCCGCGCGCCGGCTCCCACGAGCGCGCACGCGGTGAGCGCGAGCCACTCGTCGACCGCGCGCCCGTGCGCCTCGACCGCGCCCGTCCCCGAGCCGAGCTCGACAGGGTTGTCGAGCCGCACGTCGGCAACCGGCATGGCCGCGAGGTTGGCAACGCGGGTGCGCTGGCCGTGGGCAACAGGTGCCAGCACCAAGCGATCGCCGTTGAGGGCCACGACATGGTCGGACACCAGACCG
Source organism: Acidimicrobiales bacterium (assembly GCA_035547835.1). Taxonomy (NCBI): domain Bacteria; kingdom Bacillati; phylum Actinomycetota; class Acidimicrobiia; order Acidimicrobiales; species Acidimicrobiales bacterium. The sequence goes on along the minus strand of DASZTW010000012.1, from coordinate 64,991 downwards.
GCCGGCAACATCCGCACCTCGCCGCCGACCGGCGCGTGCAACGCCACGGTGCCGATGGCGGCCCCGGCAAGCAGGTCGGCGAGCACCGGGGCGGCGTCGGGACGGTCGGCGCGGGCGAGCAGACGGGCCGCCACTTGGCCTTCGATGAGGGGGACCGAGGCCAGCGCCCGGCCCTGTTGCTCGGCCACCAGGCCGAGGTCGAGCATCGACGCACCCCAGCCGCCCGCCGCTTCGGGCACGGCCATGGCCACCCCGCCCAGCTCGGACACCTTGGCCCACAGCGACGGCGCGAACCCGTCGGGCTCCGCGGCGCGCACGGCCTCGGTGCCCGACTCCTTGGCGTACAAGGCCGAGAACGCGTCGACGAGCTGGGCCTGCTCATCGGTCATCCGTAAGTCCACTGGCTCCCCCGGTCGATGCCTCCAAGACGGTCGACGGGATGCTGCTCGGGCGCAGCCGCACCTCGTCGACCGACCTCTCAGTACTTCAGCGGCGCATCACCCGAACGCTCCGGCGCCGCCCGCAAGAGGCTCTCCTGCTGGATCGACGCTACGTGGTTGCCGTCCGAGTCGAACACCTGGCCGCGCCCGAACGCGCGGCCGCGACTGGCGTGCGTGCTCTGCATGTCGAGCAAGTTCCACTGGTCGGCGCGCACCGCCTCGTGGAACGTCACAGTGTGGGTGAGGACGCTGGTCGACACCGTGCGGTGCGCGAGCGCCTGGCCCACTCCCTCGTGGGGACGCATGGCCGTGGCGATCAGGAACCCCTCGGTGCCGTACGCCAGCAACGCCTGGTGCAACGCCTGGTCGTCAGGGGGCGTGCCCGCGACCCGCGACCACACTTGCAGCTCGGGCGGTCCGACCAGGGCGGGGTCGTTGAAGTCGACACCCCCGACGATCCGGGTCTGCCACCAACCCTCGTCGTGCCCCTCGGGCGAGTCGGCGGCCGATGCGGTGCCGGACGGGAACGGCGCGTCGTGGCGTACGAAGTCGGGCTCCTCCGCGCTGAGCAACAACAGCGACTGCGCGCAGAGCCGGTCACCTTGGGCGAACGTGACGTTGACGCTGCCGACCGCCCGGCCGCTGTGGAGCGGTTGGACGGTGAGCTCGAGCGGGGTGTCGACCGCGGCCCCGCGCGCGAACACGGTGTGGACCGAGCGCACGGACTTGTCGGGCAACGAGCGGGTGGCGGCCAGAATTGCCTGGGCGATCATCTGGCCGCCGAAGACCACGGCGCCCGGCGACGCCAGGTTCTGGGCGAGGCACCGGCCGTCGGCGCCGGGCGCGACGTCGAGCGTGGCGACGACCTGGTCGAGCTGCTCTGCCATCGTCGGGGGACCGTAGCTCCCCCGCCCATTCCCTCAGCAATCGATGGGGACCAGGACCCGACCGACTCCTCAGGAATCGATCGAGCGTTGGTACGCGCGCACGGCCAGCGGCGCGGCGATGCCGACGATGGCGAAGATCCACACGAGTGTGTAGGCGAGCGGGTGCGCCGCCGGCCAGGGCGCATGGGGTCCCACGGCGGTGGTCGGGTTGCCGAACTGGATCCGCACCGCGTCGGAGAACGTGGTGACGGGGTTCCACTGGGCGATCGTGCGCAGTCCTGCCGGCATGCTCTTGACCGGCACGAACGTGCTCGCCACGAAGGTGATCGGGAACAGCGCCACGAACGCGATGCCCTGCACCCCTTCGGGCGTCTCGACGATGCTGCCGAGCAGCACGCCGATCCAGATCATGGCGAACGCGAACGCGACCAGCAGCACGTAGCCGCCGAACGTGTCGAGCACGTTGCCGCGGATCCGCCAACCCACCAGCAGCCCGCAGATCGACATCAGCGCGATCGGCAGCAGGGCTTTGAGCAAGTTGGCCAAGGCGTGGCCGCCGAGCACCGCGCCGCGGGCGAGCGGCAACGAGCGGAACCGGTCGATCGCACCGTTCTTGCGGTCGTTGGCCAGCGCCATCGCCACGCCGAACGCCGTGAACACGATGGTCTGGGCGAAGATGCCGCCCATCAGGAACTCGCGGTAGTTGCCGCCGTTGGGCGCGTGGATGGCGCCGCCGAACACATAGCCGAACATCACCACGAACATGATCGGTTGGATGGTGGCGTCGCTCAGCGCCTCGGGCTGGCGCCGCATGTGGATGAGACCTCGCCGGGCGAGGACCCAGGAGTCGTGGATCACGCCGGCACCTCCTCGAACCGCGACGCGACCGAGGCCCCGTCGATGGATTCGTCGTCGGGCGGTGAGCCCGTGAGGGTGAGGAACACCTCGTCGAGCGTGGGCTGCCGCATGCCGAGGTCCTCGACCTCGACGCCGGCCGCTTCCATTGCGCGCGCCACCTCGCCGAGCGCAGCGACGCCGAGTGCGGTCGGCACCACGGCGGTGCGCGCGGCCACGTCGACCGTCGGCTCAGCGGACCCGGCCGACGCGAGGATCGACGCCGCGTCGGGAAGACGGCTGGCGTCGGTGACCACCACCGCGATGTGATCGCCGCCCACTTGGCGCTTCAGGCCACGGGCGTCGCCTTGGGCGATGATCCGGCCGTGGTCGACGACCAAGATGTCGTCGGCGAGGCGGTCGGCCTCCTCGAGGTACTGGGTGGTGAGCAGCAGCGTGGTGCCGCGGTCGACCAACAGGTCGAGCACGCCCCACAGCTCGGCTCGCGCCCGGGGGTCGAGACCGGTGGTGGGCTCGTCGAGGAACAGCACTTCGGGCCCAGCCACCAACGTGGCCGCCAAGTCGAGGCGGCGGCGCATGCCGCCCGAGTAACCGGACACCACCCGGTCGGCGGCGTCGTCGAGCGAGAACTCGGTGAGCAGCTCGCCGGCGCGGCGCTTGGCGTCGCGGCGCCGCAGCTGGTGCAGCTCGCCCAACATCACGAGGTTCTCGCGGCCAGTGAGCAGCTCGTCGACCGTGGCGTCCTGCGCGGCCAGCGCGATGCGCCGCCGCACTTCGGTGGGTTGGGCGAGCACGTCGAAGCCCGCGACGGTGGCCGAGCCTTCGTCGGGACGGGTCAGCGTGGTCAGCATCCGCACGGCCGTGGTCTTGCCGGCCCCGTTGGGACCGAGCACTGCGGTGACCGTGCCGGTGGGGACCACGACGTCGATCCCGGCAACCGCAACCTTGCCGCCATACCGCTTCACGAGGCCGCGCGCTTCGATTCCGTACGAGTTCGTCATTGAGCTCATCCTCGACAGAGACGGACCCCAGCCGCTGATCTCATCGCGCCAGATCGACGGACCACACTACGGAAGGCCCCGTCTCGCGACCCACCCATTAACCGGCACGGGACCGATGTCACACTCGGGGGCGCGCGGCTGGTTGGCGGGCCGCCGGCCGGGCGGGGCGGGGCGGGGGGCGTCAGATGACGCGCTCGCCGTCGCGGACCTTGGCCCGCAACAGCGCGGCGAGGCGCGCCCGGTGGTGGTCGGCGTCGCCGAACGTCTGCTGGGTGAGCTGCGAGCGCTTCAGGTACAGGTGCACGTCGTGCTCCCACGTGAAGCCGATCCCGCCGTGCACCTGCAGGCCCGACGCCATCGTGCGGGCCGCGGCAGGGGCGCACCACACCTTGGCCGTGGACGCCGCGACGGCGGGGTCGTCGCCCGCGTCGAGCGACCAGGCTGCGTGCCAGACCGCGGAGCGCATGCCCTCGACGTCCACGAGCATGTCGGCGCAGCGATGCTTCACCGCTTGGAACGACCCGATCGGCTGGCCGAACTGCACGCGATCGGTGGCGTACGCGGTGGCCAGCTCCAGCATTCGGGCCGCGCCGCCGAGCAGCTCCGCCGACGTCGCCACCGCGCCGCGATCGGCGAGCCGGGCCCATTCGTCGAAGCCGCCGATCCGCTCCGCCGGGGTGTCGGCGAAATCGAACCAGGCGACGGAGCGGGTGTGGTCCATCGCGGGCTGCGCGGCTGGCCGTCCGCTGGCGTGGAGATCCACCACGAACAGACCGAGGTCGCCGTCGGGGTCGTCGGCCGCCACGACCGCCAAGTCGGCGACCGCCGCGCCTTCTGCCAGGTCGGGCCGACCCTGGAGGTGCCACCGGTCGCCGTCGGACCGGGCCACCACCGCGCCCGGGTCAGGCGACCAACCGATGGCAGCCACTTTGTCGCCGGCGACCAGCGCGTCGACGTCGGACTGGTGGTCGCCGGCTTCATGGAGGGCGGCGGCCGCGAGCAGCGAGGGGAGGTACGGCGCCGGCGCGTTGGCGCGCCCGACTTCTTCGAGCAACAACGCGGCTTCGACCCACCCCAGGCCGAGTCCGCCGGCCGCTTCGGGCAACGCCACCCCGACCCAGCCCTGTTGGACCATGGCGTCCCACAGGCCGGCGTCGTACGGCTCGCCCGACTCGACGTGCGCCCGGACCTGCGCGGGCGACGCGTGACCCTCGAGCAGTTGGCGAGCGGCGGCAGCCAGCTCGTCTTGCGCGGCGGAGGGGGCGAAGTCCATGTCGGCGGCGCATTGTACGACGACCGCGTCACCACCGGGTGCGTCACCCCACCACCCCCCCTCCCCGCCGTTCTGGGCTGGTTTTTACGCGCTGGAGCGCGTAATTCTCAGCCCAGAACGGGCTTCTGGCGCCGCCCCTGAGGTGGGGGCGCCGACTGGCCGTGAGCGGGTCCCTTATCGTGAGGCCGTGGATCTGAGCCCCACCGCCGATGAGCAGGCGTTCCGCGACGAGCTGCGCACGTGGCTGCACGAGCACCTGCCCTGGGAGTACGGCAAGGGGCTGCCGCCGCGCTTTGACGACTTGGCCGAGGAAGTCGCCTTCGGTCGCGAGTGGCAGGCGAAGCTGGCGGCCGGTCGATGGGTTGGAGTGGCCTGGCCCGCCGAGCACGGCGGTCGGGGCGCAGGGCCCGTCGAGCACTTCTTGGTGCAAGAGGAGCTGGCCCGGGCACGGGCACCCGAGCTGGTCGGGCGCATCGGGGTGAACCTGGCAGGGCCGACGATCATGGCGCACGGCACGCCGGAGCAGCAGTCCCGGTGGCTCGGCGGGATCCTGCGGGCCGACCAGCTGTGGTGCCAGCTGTTCAGCGAGCCGGGAGCGGGCAGCGACCTCGCGTCGGTCACCACCCGCGCGACCCCCACCGACGGCGGCTGGCTGTTGAACGGGCAGAAGGTGTGGACCTCCTACGCGCAGTTCGCCGACTGGGGTGTGTGCCTCGCCCGCACCGACCCCGACGCGCCGAAGCACAAAGGCATCTCGTACCTGGTGGTCGACTTGCACGCGCCCGGCGTGGAGGTCCGGCCGCTGCGCCAGCTCACCGGCGATCGCGAGTTCAACGAGGTGTTCTTCACCGACGTGTTCGTCCCCCACGACCAGCTCGTCGGGCCGGAGAACGAGGGTTGGCGGGTGGCGAACTCCACGCTGTCGCACGAACGGGGCATGAACCCGCGGCAGCTCGTGATCCACATCCAGCTCCTCGAGGAGCTGCTGGCGCTGGCCGAGTCGAACGGCGCGTTCTACGACAGGGTGCTCGCCGCCCGGCTCGCCGACGCGTACACCGAAGTGCGCCTGTTCCAGCTGCACAACCTGCGCAGCGTGAGCCGCTTGGCAAGGGGCGACGCGCTCGGGCCCGAGGGCAGCGCGCTGAAGCTGTACTGGAGCGAGATGTCGAAGCGGATGCACGCCACCGCCATGTCGGTGCTCGGCCCGTCCGCACCGTTGTGGCGGGGCGCCGACGGCAACCCGGCCGACGGCACGTGGCAGCGCTCGTGGCTCTACTACCAGGCGTCGTCGATCTTCGCCGGCACCAACGAGATCCAGCGGACCATCATCGGTGAGCGGGTGCTGGGCCTGCCCCGACCCCCGAAGTGACCGGAGGGCCTGTCATGACCGATCCCAAAGTGCGCTACGAGGTCGACGGCAACGTCGCTTGGCTCACGCTGAACCGGCCCGAGGTCGCCAACGCGCAGGACACCGGCCTGATCAACGAGCTCGACGCCGGCCTCGACCGCGCCGATGCCGACGACGAGATCCACGTGGTGGTGCTGGCTGCGGAAGGGAGGCACTTCTCGTCAGGCCACGACCTCAAGGCGCTGGTGGGCGACACCGAACCCGACGAGTGGCGCAAGCTGCGCGAGACACCCGAAGGCAAGTTCCGCCACGAGCAGGTCATGTACTTCGAGCGGTGCCAGCGGCTGTACCACTTCCGCAAACCGACCATCGCCGCGGTGCAAGGCTCGTGCGTGGCGGCCGGCCTCATGCTCGCCTGCATGTGCGACCTGATCGTCGCAGCCGACGACGCCGTCTTCCAGAACCCGGTGTTGCGGATGACCGGCGCCGGGGTGGAGCTGCTGGTCGAGCCGTGGGAGCTCGGCATCCGCAAGGCCAAGGAGTTCCTCTGGACCGGCGAGAAGATCGATGCCGCCGAGGCCTGGCGGCTCGGGCTCGTGAACCGGGTGGTGCCGGCAGCCGAGCTGCGCGAGCGCACCGCGGAGCTGGCCGAGCGGGTGGCCCTGGTGCCGCCCACCACTGCGCAGGTCGTGAAGGACACCATCAACCAGACCGCCACGCTGATGGGCAAAGAAGCGTCGTGGAAGTACCACTTCATGGCGCATCACTGGATGCACAACACGTCGACCGCCTTGCAGGCGCTCGAGGCCCGCAAGGCGAAGACGTCGATGAAGGACGTGTTCGCCGAGCACCGCGATGGCTGAGCCACAGCCAGGCCCGGCGTCCGGCGCACCAATCGCGTCGGCGGCAACGCCAAGCGGCGCGGCAACGGCCGGCGGCGAGGGGTCCGCGTCCGCCGCACCAACCGCGTCCGGCCCGGGCCCGGGGCCGGCGTCCAGCGCACCAACCGCGTCCGGCGCACCAACCGCGTCCGGCCCAGGCCCGGGCCCGGCGTCCGGCGCGCGGCCGGCGGCGACGGCCGGCGGCGCGGCAACGGCCGGCGGCGAGTTGCCGCTGGCGGGCTTGCGGGTCATCGACGTGGGCACGCGCATCGGCGCGCCGTTCTGCGCCGGCCTGCTCGGCGAGATGGGCGCCGAGGTGATCAAGGTCGAAGACCCGTCCGGCGGCGACTTCATGCGCACGATCGGCCCGTTCGTCACCCCTGGCGACCGGCCGGCGACCGACTCCGCGTCCGGTGACGCAGGCGATGCGAGCAAGACGGCCGGCGCGGGCGAGGTGGGGTACTCGTTGTGGTGGGCCGTCGAGGGACGCGGCCGCAAGGGCGTCACGCTGAACTTGCGCGAGCCCGCAGGTCAAGCGCTGTTCCGTCGCCTCGCCGCCACGGCCGACGTCGTGTGCGAGAACTTCCGGCCCGGCACCGTCGAGCGGTGGCACGTCGGCCCGGACGACTGCGACCCGCGCCTGGTCTGGGCCCGGATCAGCGTCTTCGGCCAGGACGGCCCGTACGCCCCCCGGCCCGGTCTCGATCGCATGGGCATCGCGTACGGCGGGCTGTTGCAGGTGACGGGGTTCGACGACCGCCCGCCTGTGCGTCCCGGCATCACGATCTCCGACTACCTCACCGGCGCGTTCGCGGCCGAGGCCGTCGTCGCCGGGCTGTACCGCCGCGACCGGCCCGGCGGCACCGGCCGGGGCGGGGTGGTCGACGCGCCGCTGTACGGCTCGATCCTGCGGGTCATGGAGTGGACGGTCGCAGGCTACGACCGGCTCGGGCTCGTGCGGGGGCGCCACGGCAACCGCGTGCCCACGTCCGCACCGCTCGACAACTACCCCACGGCCGATGGCGCGTACGTGTGCGTGGTGGCCGGGTCCGACGCCAACTTCGCCCGGCTGTGCCAGGCCATGGACCGACCCGACCTGCTCGACGACCCCCGCTGGGCCACGCTCGCCTCGCGGGCCGAGCACGCCGACGAGATCAACGGGATCGTCACCGACTGGACGCTGTCCCGGTCGGCTGCCGACGTCGAGGAACGGTGCATCGCGAACGGCGTGCCCGTGGCCACGGCGTACACGGCCGAGGACATGTTGGCCGACCCCCACATGGCCGCCCGCGGCGACTTCGTCACGGTCGACGACCCGGTCGCGGGCCCGCACCGCCAGCAGGCTCCGTACCCGCGCCTCGACGGTCGCCCGCCGGTCGCCCCGGCACCCGCCCCGACGCTCGGCCAACACAACCACGAGGTCTGGTGCGACCTGGTCGGCCTGTCATCCGACGAGCTCGCCACCCATCAGTCCACCGGCGTCATCTGAGGGCAACCTGGCCCGGCCGCCCGCCCCGTCCGGCCACCCGGCCACACTGCAGCGCCCCGCCCCGTCCGGCCGCCCGGCCCGCGCCGCGTCCCCGTTCGTCCTCGCGCCGCGTCCCGCCCCGGCCACCCGGCCGAGCCCGCCGGCCGCTCGTCCTCCAGATGTTTGGCTCGTTGGTGTCGGAATCCGAAAGGAACGAGCCAAACATCGCCGGGAGACCGCCGACTGTCACAGGTGGCGGGCAGGGTGGGCCGATGACGAAGCGAGAGGTCGACCACGAGGTGGCGTCCTTGGCGCGCCGGCAACATGGCGCATTCGCCACCCGGCAGGTGGTGGCGATGGGTGCCAGCAACAGCCTGCTCCGCCGGCGCGTGAACGCGGGGCTGTGGCTTCCCGTCGACCGGGGTGTGCTGGTCTTCGCCGGAAGTGACCCCACGTGGGAACGGCAGCTGAAGATCGCGGAGCTCGGCCATCCCGAGGCCATGGTGTCGGGCCGCCCGTCGGCAAGCCTGCATGGCCTCGGGTTCGGTCCCGGGCGACCCGAGATCACCGTCCCACGTGGCTGCCACCACCGCACACCGCGGGCCACCGTGCGCCGCCGGGACGAGGTCACCTCGACGGTCATCGACCACATTCGCGTCACCGACCTTCCGCAGACGGTCGTCGACCTCGCCGGTGTGCTCCCCGCGCCTCGCCTCCTGGGCACGGTGGAGACGGCGCTGCTGCACCACGGCCTCGACCCCGGCGAGCTGCAGCGCCGTGCCCAACTCGCGGGAGTGCGACGCCTGCGAGGGGCCGCCACCTTGCAGCGTGTCGTCACGCAGTTGCTCGAGGCGGAAGCCCCGTCGATGAGCGCGCTCGAACGTCGACTGCGGGAGGTGTTGCGGCTCGCGGGATTCCACGACGCACGGTTCGAGGCGGCACCACCCTGGTGGCCGGAGGGGCCGGAGCGGGTCGATGTGCTGCTCGAGGTCGAGCGGGTGATCGTCGAGGGCGACGGGCGAGCCTGGCATCAGCGGGTCGCCGACTTCGAGAACGACCGTCGCCGCGACAACCTCGCCGCACTGCACGGCTACCGGGTCGTCCGCCTGACCTGGACGATGGTGACCCGCCTACGAGCCGCCACCGTGCGCGACCTTCGCCGCCTGCGCGTGCCCGCCGCCTGACCGGCCCCGCGCCCACCGCCCCGCGGCCCCGCGGCCCCGCGGCCCCGCGGCCCCGCGGCCGCCGCCCCGCCGCCCCACGGCCGGCAGATTGGCTCGTTGGTGTCGGAATCCGAAAGAAAAGAGCCAATCATGCGAGCGTTTCGCCCGCCGGACAGCGGCGACCCGACGACACACGAATGGCGGCGACCGGCGACCGGCGAAGGGCGGCGACCCGGCGACAGACGAAGGGCGGACTGGCTGTCAGCCGGTCGACAGGTCGGCGGCGAGGCGACGGAGACGGGCGCGGTCGGGCTTGCCGATGCCGAGCACGGGCAGTTCGTCGAGGACGATCACCCGCTCGGGCGTCTTGAATCTGGCGACGCCTTGCTCGGCGAACCACTCGCGGCACGCCGCGACGTCGAACACCCCCGACCCACCGGCTGCGTCGGCGGCGGGCTCGGCGGTGGTGGCAAGGACCACGAAGGCGGCCACCCGCTCGCCGTACGTGTCGTCGGGGTAGCCGACCGCCACGGCCTGGGCGACCGACGGGTGCAGCTCGAGCACGGCCTCGACCTCGGCAGGTGCGATGTTCTCGCCGGCCCGGATGATGAGGTCCTTGACCCGACCGGTGATGCGCAGCCAGCGACCGTCGTCGAGCACGCCGAGGTCGCCGGTGCGGAACCAGCCGTCGCGCATGACCTCGGCTGTCTGGGCGGGGTCCGCGTAGCCGGCGAACAGTTCGGGCCCGCGCACCCAGACCTCACCGTCGACAATGCGCACCTCGGCGTCGCCGATCGCTCGGCCGTCGGAGGTCGCCGATCGCTCGGGCGGGTCGTCGGCGTGGCACGTGGTGACCGTGGGGGCTTCGGTCGAGCCGTACGCCCGCTTCACGTGGGCGCCGAACGCGTCGCTCGCCCGCTCGACGAACGACGGGCTCACCCCCATTGCACCGGTCGAGATCACCCGCATCGACGCCACCCGCTCGGGGGTGAAGGCGCGATGGTCCATCAGGCCGATGAACTGTGTGGGCGGACCGATCATGAACGTGATCTGGTGCTCCTCGATGAGGTCGAGGGCTCGCCCTGGCTCCCACTTCTCCATGAGCACCACCCGCATCCCCGCCGCACCGGGCACCAAGATGGCGTTGAGCATCCCGGAGATGTGGGCGATCGGCGACGGCACGAGGGCCGCGTCGGTCGGGCCGAGCGTGTGCACGTCGCACATGAGCTGCGACTTGTAGACGAGTGCCCGATGGGTGTGGAGCACCGCTTTGGCCGAGCCTGTCGAGCCCGACGTGAACAGCACCACGGCCAGGTCGTCCTCCGGCGACCCGCCTTCGCCCGCGACTCTTCGTGCAGAAATGGCTGCTATTCCGCCACTTCTGCACGAATCGGAGGATTTCGGCGGTGGCGGGCCGAGGATCGCGGTGGGGTCGAGGACGGCCAGGTGGTGTTCGATCTCGCTCGCGCCGGCCAGGTGGTGAAGGGGTGCGGCGATCGCGCCGATCCGCCAGCACGCTCGGGTCCAGATCACGGCGTCGACGCAGTTGGGCAGTTGCCAGGCCACCCGGTCGCCTCGTCCGACGCCACGGTCCACCAGGTCCGCAGCCGCGCTGGCCACCGCGGCGTCGAGGTCGTCACGGGTGAGGGCATGGTCGCGATCGACCAGGACGGGTCCATCGCTGCGGGGCGCGGCGGCCATGAGCTCGTCCAGGGTCACAAAGCTGACGCTAGTGTCAGACACGGGATCGAGGGCCAAAAGGGGGCGCCCGCATGACCGACACCGACCGCGGAACGGGCCAGAACACCGGCGCAAGGCACGCCGCCAACGCGCCCGGACCCGCCACCGGCCCCACCCACGCCACCCCTCACACCGCCGACACCAACCCCGCCACCGGCCCGGCAGTCGCGCAGGGCGCGGGCAACGACCCGGTCACCATGCAGGTCATCCGCTCGGCCATGGAGACCGTGTGCTTCGAGATGGCGACGTACGTGTCGCGTACGGCCACGACGCCGATCCTCAATCAGTCCAATGAGCGCAACGCCACGATTCTCGACGCGACGGGACGCCTGGCGGCGCTGTCGGTGGGGATCCCGCAGTTCATGCTGTCGAGCACGTTGCCGGTGCGGTACGCGCTCGAGCTCCTGGGCGACGAGATCGTGCCGGGCGACGTGCTCGTCGCCAACGACCCGTATCACGGCGGCGGCCACCTCCCTGACTTCAACGTGTTCGCGCCGGTGTTCGACGACAGCGGCGAGCTGCTGTTGTTCGCGTCGATCCAGTGCCACCACGGCGACACGGGCGGGGCCATGGCCGGCGGCTACAACGTCTTCGCCAAGGACATCTGGTCCGAGGGCACCCGCTACCCCGCCATGAAGATCATCGACGGCGGCAGAGAGCGGCGCGACGTCATCGACATGATGCGGGCGAACAACCGCCTCGGCGGGTTCATCGGCGACCTGCGGTCGCAAGTGGGCGCCGCGCAGCTCAGCGTCGAGCGGCTCACCGACGTGGTCAACCGCTACGGCGCCGACGCGGTGCGCGCCACCGTCGACTGGACGATCGCGGACGCCAGCCGTCGCCTCGGCGCGGAGATCGCCCGTTGGCCCGACGGGGTCTACGAAGCCGACGTCTACGTCGACGCCGATCCTGCGGGCAACGAGGACATCCACGTGCACGTGGCGGTCACGGTGGAGGGCGACCACTTGATCGTCGACTTCACCGGGTCCGACGACCGTCCCCACATCCAGGCGTGGTCGACGTACGGCAACACCCGCGGCAACGTGATCTCGCAGATCGCCAGCATGGTCGACCCGGCCATCCCCAAGAACGAGGGCTTCTTCGACCGCATCGAGATCCGCGCGCCGAAGGGCACGTGCGTCAACCCGCCCGAGGGCAAACCGGTGTCGAGCGGCACGCACCATCCCGGCGTCGAGGTGAGCGACATCATCGCGGTGGCCCTGTCGCAGATCATCCCGGAGCGCTGCTGCCCGCAGACGTACAAGTTCGGCAGCCCGCGCCAGATGTGGGGCGACCTCGACCCCCGGACCGGCAAGCCGTTCTTCGACCACGGCGGCGAAATCGCGGCCGGTTGGGTCAATGGGGTCAAAGGCGTCGACGGGTGGGGCGCGATGGTGGCCTCGATGGGCAACCTCATCAAGGCCAGCGCCGAGATCAACGAGGGCCTGTTCCCCCACATCCTGCGCGGCCGCAACTTCCGCACCGACTCGGGCGGTGCCGGGCAGTGGCGCGGAGGCTGCGGGTCGCTGTTCATCAAGGAAGCCCGCACGCCCACGTACGTCAACCAGTACGTGGTGAACCGCAAACACCTCCATCCGGGCATTGCGGGCGGCGCGCCGGGCACGCCCGACAAGTGCGTGCTGAAAGGCGACCTGGAAGTGGCGCCGGCCGTGGCGAACGTGCTGCTCGAGACCGGCGAGCAACTCGTCTATGAGTTCGGCGGCGGCGGCGGTTGGGGCGACCCGCTCGACCGCGATCCGGCGGCGGTGCTCGACGACGTGTGGGACGAGTACGTCTCCGTGGAGGGCGCGCGCCGTGACTACGGTGTCGTAGTAATCGGCACGCTCGATGCCATGGACCTCGCGGTCGATACCGAAGCAACCGAGCTACTCCGCAAGCAACGCCGTTCCTGATGTCTGACGAGGACCCTGATGTCTGACAAGTTCGTCACGTACGAGACCCTCGACGAGGGCACGATCGCCCGGATCATGTTGAACCGACCCGAGGCCCGCAACGCGCAGAACCGGGGGATGCTCGTCGAGCTCAACGACGCCTTCTTGCGTGCCGAGGCCGACGACACCGTGCGCGTCGTGATCTTCGGCGGCATGGGCCCGATGTTCACGTCGGGCCACGACGTCGGCTCGTCGGTGTCGCGCGAAGAGGGCGCACCGGGACCGAACCAGCACCCCTCGTACCAGATCAACGGCGGCACCCGCGATGGCGCAGAGCGGCTGATGTTGCAGGAGTGGCACTACTTCTTCGACAACACCCGACGCTGGCGGAACCTGCGCAAGATCACCATCGCCCAGGTGCACGGCACGGTGTTCGCCGCCGGCTTGATGTTGATGTGGGCATGTGACCTGATCTGCGCGGCCGAAGGGGTGAAGTTCGCCGACGTCGTGGGCACCCGTCTCGGCATGTGCGGCGTCGAGTACTTCGCCCACCCGTGGGAGTTCGGTCCCCGCAAGACCAAGGAGCTGCTGCTGACCGGCGACTCCATGGACGTCGAAGAGGCGTACCAGCTCGGCATGGTCTCGAAGATCTTCCCGGAGGACCAGCTCGCCGACAAGACGCTCGACTTCGCCCGGCGCATCGCCAAGATGCCCACCATGGCCGCCTTGCTGGTCAAGGAGTCGGTCAACCAGACCGTCGACAACATGGGCTTCCACAACGCGCTCAACGCGTGCTTCACGCTGCACGAGCTGAACCACGCGCACTGGGCATGGGTGCACGACCACCGCTACCCCGTCGGCCTCCCCGAGGACGGTCTCGACGACTGGCGCAACGCGCCGCCGGTGCTCGACGCCGCCAAGTCCGAGCCCTGATCGCCGGACCACCGGGACCGGGGCTGGCCGCCGGACCACCGGGACCGCCTGACTGCGGGGACCGGGACTGACCACCGGGACCGGGACTGACCACCGGGACCGGGGCTGACCGCCGGGACGGGGCTGACTGCCGGGACGGGGCTGACTGCCGGGACCGGGGCTGACTGCCGGGGCCGGGGCTGACCGCAGGACCGGCGTGAGGCCGCCTTACGCGGTGACGAGCGGGGCGACGTCGATCAACAGGTCGCCAGCCGCGGTGGCCTCCGCGCGGTCGCCGGGGCGGAGGATCACGGTGGTGAACGGGCCTTGGACCGCGGCCGGACCCGTCACGGCGGAACCCGGCGCCATGGCGGCCTCGTCGTAGACCGGCGCGTCTCGGCGCCACTCGCCCTCGAGCCAGATGTCGCGCCGGGCGATCGGCTCCAGCGAGGTGGCGGCCGGCGGGACTGCGGGCGTGGCAGGCTTGTCGACCTCGCCGACGGCGGTGAGGCGCACCCCGCGCAGGATCGGTTCTTGGGCGCGGGCTTCGATCAGCCGGGCCTCCTCGTTGCGGCGGTGGAACTCGGTGACCGCACCCTCGACGTCGAACGGGTCATCGACGGGGATCGGGACGTCGAACGTCTGGCCCGGGTACACGAGCAGCAGCGACCAGTTGAACCGCATGCGCTCGTCGGGCACCCCCGCAGTGCGCAGCTCCTCGGTGGCACCGGCGCGCAGCTCGTCGGCGAGCGCGGTGAGCACGGAGAGGTCGGCTTCGCGCCACGGGGTGACGTGGCCGCGCTGGTCGTCGACGACATGATCGGCCGACAGGAGCCCCGCAGCGGACAGGCCGGCCGCGCCGCGCGGGACCAGCACCTGGCGCATGCCGAGCAGCGCGGCTTGCGTCGTGGCGTGGACCGCGCCCATCCCGCCGAACGCGACCAGCGACAAGTCACGCGGATCGGCACCGGCGAGGGAGAGCTCGCGGCGGACCGCGTCGGCCATCAGCGCGTCGACGAGCCGGACAGTGGCCTGCGCGGCGCCGAGCCCGTCGAGCCCCAACTGCTCGCCCAGCTTCGCCAGCGCCGCGCGTGCTGCGCCGACGTCGAGCGTCATGCGGGAGTTGGCGAACGACGACGGGTCGAGCCGGCCGAGCACGAGGTCGGCGTCGGTGACGGTGGGCTCGGTGCCGCCCCGGCCGTAGCAGACCGGGCCGGGCTCGCTGCCCGCCGACTGCGGGCCCACGTGCTGCACGCCGCCTTCCTCCCAGGCGATCGACCCGCCGCCCGCGCCGATGGCTGCGATGTCGACCATCGGGATGGCGATGCAGTACCGGTGTCGCCAGTTCCAGTCGAGCTTCACCTCGGGATGGCCGGCGCGGATCAGGCACAGGTCGTAGCTGGTACCGCCCATGTCGACGCTGACCACGTCGCCGAGGCCGGCCTCGCGCGCGGATCGGGCCGCGGCCGTGACGCCGCCGGTCGGTCCCGACCCGATCGTGGCGACGGCACGCGCCGAGGCCTGCTCCGCGGTGGTCACGCCGCCGGCCGACGTGGCGATCAGCAGCTCCGCGCGGTAACCCGCTTCCCGCAGCCGGGCGGCCAACCGGCCGAGGTACTTGGCGATGGGCGGGCCGACGTAGGCGTTCACCAGCGTGGTGGACGTGCGCTCGAACTCCGGCGGCTTGGGCAGCACCTCGTGCGAGAGCGAGATCATCTCGACATCGGGGAACTCGTCGAGCACGAGCTCTCGGGCGCGCCGCTCGTGCGCAGGGTTGAGGTAGCTGTGCAGGAAGCTCACCGCGATCGAGGTGACGCCGAAGTCGCGCAGCCGCACGGTGGCCTTGCGCACCGCCCCCTCGTCGAGCGGCGTCTCGATGTCGCCCTCGGCCGTCATCCGCTCGGGGATCTCGAGCCGCACGCGACGCCGGGCAATGGGATCAGGCGGCGGCAGCGAAGGGTCCCAGATGTCCTCCTTGTAGCAGCGGCGGAACTCGATCTCGTCACGGAACCCTTCGGTGACCAGCAAGCCGACCGGCGCGCCCGACATCTGGATCATCGTGTTGTCGCCCGTGGTCGTGCCGTGGACGATCGTGTGCGTGCGGTCGAGCAGCTCGGCAACCGACAGCCCTTCGACCGCCGCGAGCTGTCCGAGCCCGGCGAGCACCCCGTCGCTCTGGTCGGCCGGTGTGGTGGGAGCCTTCTCGAGCACCACGGAGCCGTCGTCGCGGCACAGGACGCAGTCGGTGAAGGTCCCGCCGACATCGATCCCGATCCGGTAGGCCATCGTCGTCTCCCCCGAAGCCAATGCTGACACGCGTGTCATGTACGCCCCGCCATCGTACGCTCACCCGTTCTGGGCTGAAAACGACGCGTTGGGACGCGTAGAAAGCAGCCCAGAACGGAAGGGGCCACTAAAACGGTCTGGTGACGCAGAAGACCGAACTCACCGGCCGGGACGGGAACCGTCTCGTGGCCGACGTCGCAGGTGACCCGGCCGGCCACCCGGTGGTGCTGCTCCACGGTGGGGGCCAGACCCGCCATGCGTGGGGCACCACCCTCGCCACGTTGGCGTCCAACGGGTGGCACGCCTACACGATGGACCTCCGCGGCCACGGCGAGAGCGACTGGGTCGAGGACGGCGACTACTCGATCGACGCCTTCTCGGGCGACGTCGCCACGGTGGCCCGATCGTTCGCCACGCCACCGGTGCTGGTGGGTGCGTCGCTCGGCGGCCTGTCGTCGCTGGTGGCCATCGGCGAGGCGTCGCCCGACGACGGACCGCTGGCGGCCGGGCTGGTTCTGGTCGACGTGGCCCCGCGAGTGGAGCCGGCCGGGGTCGACCGCATCAAGGACTTCATGAACGGCGCGCCGGACGGTTTCGCCACGCTGGAACAAGCAGCCGACGCGGTGGCCGCGTACAACCCGCACCGCCCCCGCCCCAACGACCTGAGCGGGCTCCGCAAGAACTTGCGCCAACGCAAGGACGGGCGCTGGGTGTGGCACTGGGACCCACGCTTCATCCGCGGCCCGCTCGGCTCCGACGATGAGACCCGGTCGTCGATGCTGCGGCCCGACCGCCTCCAGCAAGCCGCTCGCAACCTCACCGTCCCCACGCTGTTGGTGCGCGGCCGCATGAGCGACCTGCTGTCAGAACAAGGGGCGAAGGAGCTGCTGGAGCTCGTCCCGCACGCCGAGTTCGCCGACGTCGCCGGCGCGGGGCACATGGTGGCCGGTGACCGCAACGACTCGTTCAACGATGCCGTCGTGTCGTTCCTCGAGCGAGTCCGGTCTGGCGAGCGGAGCAGCTGATGGAGGTGTGGGTCTTCCTGCCGCAGATGCGGATGTCGCTCGACGATCTGGCCGACAGAGCACGCGCCGCCGAGGCCGCCGGGTTCGCCGGGATCGCGCTGATGGACCACCTCGAGCCGCCGCTCGCGTCGGGCCACCCGATGTACGAGGCGATGTTCACGGCCCAGTGGCTCATCGCCCACACGGCCACGCTGAAGGTCGGCCACCTCGTGCTGTGCGACGCCTTCCGCCAACCCGCGGTGCTGGCCCAGCAGGTGGTGGCCCTCGACCACGCGTCCGGCGGACGCTTCGAGCTCGGCATCGGCGCCGGGTCGGTGCCCACCGAGTTCGGGCTGTACGGCATCACGCCGAGGTCGGCCGGCGACCGGGTGACCCGCCTCGGCGAGACCCTCGACGTCCTGAAGGGCCTGTGGTCGGGCGAGCCGTTCGATTACGACGGCACGTTCCACCACATCCACCACGGCCACCAGCTCCCCGTCCCCACCGCGCCGGTGCCGATCGTCATCGGCGCGGCCGGGCCTCGCATGATGCAGCTCGTCGCCCAGCACGCCACGTGGTGGAACCTGCCGATCCACGAGGTCAGGCGGCTCGACGAACGGCGCCCGCTCGCCGGCTCCGCACGGGTGTCGGTCCAGCAGATGGTCACGTACATCCCGAGCGAGACCCAGCGGGCCGACGTCGAGGGCAAGGCCGCGGCACGGTTCGCCGACATGGGCCGGGGACGGCTGTCCGGCACCGGCCCCGAGCTCGTCGACCAGCTCCAGTCGCTCGCCGCGCGAGGCGTCGAGCGGACGTACGCCTGGTTCACCGACTTCGCCGACGTCGCCACCCTCGACGGCTTCGGCCGCGACGTCATCCCCCACCTCACCTGACGCCACCGCACCTGTCGCCACCGCACCTGACGCCGCCCACCCACCTCACCCATCTCCCACCCATCCCACCCACAACAACAACCGCTGTTGTGAGCAGTTGACCACCCAGGACGTGGCGAAGTGCTCACAGCACGATCGGGGTGGAGGCCAGGCCCCCCACGATCGGGGCGGAGGCCGACCTCCTCATTCGGAGGTGGGGCCGGTGAAGTGGGGGTCGCGCTTGTCGACGTGGCTGGCGAGGCCTTCGCGGGCGTCGGGGCCGCCGAAGCCGAGGAACTCGTACGCCACCGACGCGTCGAAGACGGCGCCTTGGGACCGGTACCAGTGGTTGAGCGTGTGCTTGGTCCAACGGATCGCGGCCTGGGCGCCGCCGGCGAGCTGGACGGCCACCGCCAACGCTCGCTCCTGGACCTGGTCGTCGTCGACGCAGATCGACACCAACCCGATGCGTTCGGCCTCCTCGCCGGTGAGCGTGTCGCACGTGAGCAGGTAGTACTTCGCCTTCGCCATCCCGCACAGCAGCGGCCAACAGATGGCTGCATGGTCGCCGGCGGCGACGCCGAGACGGGTGTGGCCGTCGATGATGCGGGCGGTCCGTCCCACCACCGACACATCGGCCAGCAGCCCCGCCACCAGGCCGGCGCCGACAGCGGGTCCGTGCATCGCCGACACGATCGGCTTGGAGCAGTCGATCACGTTGAACACGAGGTCACGCGCCTCGCGCAGCACGCGGAGGCGGGCGGCGTAGTCGTCGGTGATCGAGTCGATCAGGTCGAAGCTGCCGCCGGCCGAGAACGCCTTGCCGGCGCCTCGCAGCAGCGCGACGCGCGTGTCGGGGTCGCGGTCTACGGTGCGCCACACGTCGGCGATCTGGCCGTGCATGGCCGGGTTCACCGAGTTCAGCCCGGGGCCCTCCAAGGTGATGCGCAGCACACCGTCGGCGGGACGGTCGAAGCGGAGGTCGGGGAAGTCGGCGTACAGATCGGTCATGGCGGTCACTCTGCTTGACAGGCGCCCGCCCGTAAAGAAACCTATCGATCGCTAGAATTTTGTCCCACCGGGGGAGCGGACACATGGTCACGACGGTCAACGGCGTCGACTTGGCCGGCGGTCGCGCCGGCCCCGACGAGGGGCGCGAGCTGGTGCTGTGCCACGGCTTCACCGGCTCCTCGCACGATTTCGCCCTGTCGGTCCCCTCGCTGGCAGCGACCCGGCCCGTGCTCACCGTCGACCACCGCGGCCACGGCGAGTCCACCAAGACCGGCCGGCTCGACGGCTACACGATCGACCAACTGGTGGCCGACTTCATCGCCTGGCTGGAGGCGGTGGCCCATCCCCCGGTTGACCTGCTCGGCCACTCGATGGGCGGTCGCGTGGTCCTCGGCGTCACGCTCGCCCGACCCGACCTCGTCCATTCGCTCGTCTTGATGGACACCACATCGGCCGGCTTCGGGAGCGACGACATCGTCGGCATCGTCCGCGACCACTTCGCCAAGTTCGACCCGGCCACCGACGGCCGACCGGACCTCCCGAGCGACGAGCGCAGCCTCATCGACGCCCGCACGCCCGCCGATTGGCAGGCCCGCAAGGCCGTCATGGACGCGGCGGTCGACCCGTACGCGTACAAGGGTCTCGGCGTCGACTTGTTCGACGAGCGGACGGAGGTCGACGGCCGACTCGGCGAGATCACCTGCCCCACCACCGTGCTCGCCGGCAGCAAGGACCACCCGCTGGTGGACCACGCCGACGCCATGGGCAAGGGTGTCGCCAACGGCCGCGTGGTCATCATCGACGGCGCGTACCACTCCCCCCAGCTCACCCACCGCGCCGAATGGGAGCAAGCGTTGGTCGACCACCTCATCTGGGCGACGGCGTGAACGCCGAGGAGCTCGAGGCCGAGCTCACCCCCGAAGAGAAGGCATCGCTCACCGCGGGCGGCGACGTGTGGCGGCTGCCGCCGATCGAACGACTCGGCATCGGACGGCTCAAGATGTCCGACGGACCGTCGGGCGTCCGGGGTGGCCAGTTCGGCACGCGCCGCTCGCTCTCGTTCCCGTGCGGCATGGCCGCCGGGTCGACGTGGGACCTCGACCTGATCCGGCGCTACGGCGAGGCCGTCGCCGACGAAGCGATCTCCAAGGGCGTCCACTTGGTCCTCGGGCCCACGGTGTGCATCCCGCGCACCCCACTCGGTGGCCGCACGTTCGAGTCGTTCGCCGAAGACCCCTACCTGAGCGCGCGCGTGACCGCGGCGTATGTGGCGGCGGTGCAGGCCGGCGGTGTGGGTTGCTGCGTGAAGCACTTCGCGTGCAACGACCAGGAACACGAGCGCATGACCATCAGCGCCGAGGTCGATGAGCGCACCCTCCGGGAGGTGCACCTGCCGTCGTTCGAGGCGGCCGTCGTCGAGGCGGGCGCCTGGGCCGTGATGTCGGCTTACAACCGCCTCAACGGCACGTTCTGCGGCGAGCACCCGGAGCTGCTCGGTGGGATCCTCAAGGACGAGTGGGGCTTCGACGGCGTGGTCGTATCCGACTGGTTCGGCACGCACAGCACGGTGGAAGCCTCCACGGCCGGGCTCGACATCGAGATGCCCGGCCCGCCGCAGTACCTCGGTCCCAACCTGGCCGAGGCCGTGAAGCAGGGCAGCGTCGACACGGGCGTGGTCGACGAGCACGCGTCGCGCATCGCACGCCTGATGGAGCGGACGGGTCTGCTCGCCGGCCGAGTGGTCGACGACGAGCGGGAGGACGACGACCCGCAGCGCCGTGCCCTGGCCCGGGAGCTGGCGGCGGCCGGCACCGTGCTGCTGCGCAATGACGGCCTGCTCCCCCTGGCCGGCGACGGGCTGCGGCGCGTCGCGGTGATCGGCCCCAACGCACGCGCCCTGCAGACCGGGGGTGGCGGCAGCTCGGTGGTCGTGCCGTTCCGCCACCAGGACCTCGTCGACGAGCTGCGCGACCGGCTGCCGGGCGTCGAAGTCGTGCACGAGGAAGGCTGCCGGCTCACCAAGGACGGCACGCTGCCGACGCTCGACATGCGGCTGATCGAGGGCGGCTTCCGCACGGAGTACTGGCCCAACACCACGCACGAGGGCGAGCCGCTCGCGGCGGAAGCGTTGGGCCGGGCCGAGTACATCGCGCTCGGCGACCCTGCGCCGGGTGTCGGCATCGACAACTTCTCACTGCGGTCCACCACCACCTTCCGACCCGACACCGACGGCACATGGACGCTCGGCCTCGCCAGCGTGGGCCCGAGCCGTCTGTTGCTCGACGGCGAGGTCGTGATCGACAACACCCGACCCGAGCGGGCCAAGTCGTTCTTCGGGATGGGAAGCACCACCGTCACTGCCGAAGTCGAACTGTCGGCCGGCACCGCGCACGAACTCTCCGTGGAGCTGACGTCGTCGCCGGCGCCCGTCAACGGGTTCCGCGTCGACGCCGACCGCCCAGCCGTCCCCGACGCACTCGGGCGCGCCGTCGCCGCGGCCCGCGACGCCGACGCCGTGGTGCTGGTGGTCGGATCGAACCCGCACTGGGAGACCGAAGGCGTCGACCGCAAGGGCCTCGCGCTGGTCGGCGAACAGGCCGAGCTCGTGCGTGCGGTTGTGGCGGCCAACCCGCACACCGCCGTCGTGGTGAACGCCGGCGCGCCGGTCGACGTCGCCCCCGCCGAGGGCGCCGCCTCGCTGATGATGCTGTGGTATCCGGGCGAGGAAGGCCCGGCCGCGCTGGCCGAGATGTTGGTCGGTACCGCCGAGCCGTCGGGCCGCCTCCCGATCACCTTCCCTCACCGCATCGACGACGTGGCGAGCCACACCGACCCCACCTGGTACCCGGGCGCGGGCGGCAAGGTGAGGTATGGCGAAGGCGTGTTCGTGGGGTACCGACACTTCGACGCCAACGGGGTCGAGCCGGCCTTCGCGTTCGGCCACGGCACCGGGTACTCCACGTTCGACATCGGCGACCTCAGAGTCGACGGCAGCGGCACCGACCGCACCGTCGCGCTCCGGGTCACCAACACGGGTGAGCGCCGCGGCGCCGAGGTCGTGCAGGTCTACGTCGCAGCCGCCGGCACCGACGCACCCGCCGGGATCGACCGGCCCGCCAAGGAGTTGAAGGGCTTCGCCAAGGTGGTGCTCGACCCCGGCGAGTCGACCGACGTGCGCGTCGCGCTCGACCACCGGTCGTTCGCACGGTGGGACGTCGACTCGCACGACTGGGTCGCCGACAGCGGCACGTACGACGTGCTGGTGGGCGTCTCGTCGCGGGACATCCGCCAGCAGACCAGCATCACCGCGTGACCCGCGACCTCGGACCGCTCGACGCGTTCGGCCCGCGGTCGTGGATCACCCCTGAGGTCACGGGCTTCGGGCGCGAACCGTCGACCAGTCCCCTGCGCCTCGACGACGCCATCTCGCTCGACGGCGACTGGTCGTTCGCGCTGCGGCCGCGTCCCGAGGCCGTGACCGCGGCCGACGTCGGCGCTGCCGGGCCTCGGACTGCGACCCCCGACCTCGGGAGCGGCGACTGGTCGACGGTGGCGGTGCCGGGTTGTTGGACCATGCAGGGACACGACCGGCCCCAGTACACGAACGTGCAGATGCCGTTCGCCGGCCCGCTCGGCCGCGTGCCCGACGACGACCCCACCGGGGTCTACCGCCGAGCCGTGCACGTGCCCGCCGAATGGGCCGGTCAGCGCATCGTGTTGCACGTCGGCGGAGCCGAATCGGTCCTGTACGTGCACCTCGACGGGCAGCCGGTCGGGATGGGCAAGGACTCCCGCCTCCCCCACGAGTTCGACGTCACCGACTTCGTCACACCCGGATCGACGGTCGACGTGGCGCTCTCCGTGGTGCGGTGGTCCGACGCCACGTACCTCGAGGACCAGGACCACTGGTACCACGCCGGCCTGCACCGCTCGGTGGCGCTGTACGCCACGCCGCGCACCCGCATCGTAGACGTGCACGCCACGGCCGACTTCGATCCCGCCACAGGCGACGGTCGGCTCGACGTGCGGGTGCCGGTGGCGATCGACCCCGCCGCGCCGGCGCCGGCGGGCTTGCGTGTCCGGGTCGAGGTGGCCGGCCAATCGGTCGACGCGCCGGTGGCCATCGAGCCCGCCGACGCCTCGATGCTCGACCTCGTGCTGTTCGGCGGCCAGCACGCGACGGCGTCGATCACCGTGCCGGGCGTTGCGCCCTGGACAGCCGAGACGCCCGACCTCCACGACGTCACGGTCACGCTGCTCGACGGGCCAGGCACGGCGGGCGCGCCCGGGGCCCCGTCGGAACCTGCGCACGACACGCCACTCGACACCGTCCACCTCACCGTCGGGTTCCGTCGGGTCGAGGTGCGGGGCCACGAGCTGCTGGTGAACGGGCAGCCGGTCCTGATCCGGGGCGTGAACCGCCACGACCACGATCCCCACCGGGGCAAAGCCGTCACGCGGGAGTCGATCGAGCACGACCTCGTGCTGATGAAGCAGCACAACATCAACGCGGTCCGCACGTCGCACTATCCGAACGACAGCCACTTGTACGACGTGTGCGACCGGCTCGGCCTGTACGTCGTCGACGAAGCCGACGTCGAGACCCACGCATACTTGCGCTGGCTCACCAAGGACCCGACGTGGAGCACGGCGGTCGTCGAGCGCATCGAGCGGATGGCATCGCGCGACAAGAACCATCCGAGCGTCATCATCTGGTCGCTCGGCAACGAGAGCGGCAGCTCACCGACCCACCAGGCAGCCGCAACCTGGCTGCGAGCATGGGACGGCACTCGGCCCGTGCAGTACGAGGGCGGCATCGGCGACGACCTCTTCGCCGACATCGCCGGGGGCACGTTCCCGGACCCCGGCGAGCTGTACGCGCGGCCCCGCCCGGAGACCGACCTGATCGCCCCCATGTACCCGCCCGTCGCCGACCTCGTGTCCTGGGCCACCCGGGCCACGCCGGCCCAGCCGCTGATCATGTGCGAGTACATCCACGCCATGGGCAACTCGTGCGGCGGCCTCGACGAGTACTGGCGGGCCATCCGCACGTACCCCGGCCTGCAGGGCGGCTTCGTGTGGGACTGGGTCGACCAAGCCTTGTGGCAGACCTTGCCCGGCGGCACCGAACGGCTCGCGTACGGCGGCGATTTCGGCGACCAACCCAACGACGGACCCTTCTGCTGCAACGGCCTGGTTGCCGCCGACCGCACCCCGCACCCTTCGCTGCTGGAGCTGGCGAAAGTGGTGCAGCCGGTGCAGATGGAGGCGATCGACGCGGCGCGCGGCCAGGTGCGGGTCACCAACGAGCATGCGTTCGTCGACTTGTCGTGGCTGGAGCCGGTGTGGTCCCTCGATGTCGACGGCGAGCCGGTCACGTCCGGCGCGCTCGAACCCCTCGCGCTCGGGCCCGGCGACCACACCCGTGTCGAACTGCCGGTCAACGTGCCCGATCTCGCACCGGGTCAGCTCGCGCACCTGACCCTCACGTTCCGCACGCTCGACGACCTGCCGTGGGCCGCGGCCGGGCACGTGGTCGCGTGGGAGCAGTTCGAGGTCGGGCGCGCCGGCGGCCCGGCCCCGGCGCGCGGCGCGGCCCCTGCTTCGACCCGTGCGCTCGCGGACCTCGAGCCCACGCTGGCGTTGTGGCGCGCGCCGATCGACAACGAGACGTACGCCGATGTGGGCCACTCCCACGCCGAACGCTGGGAGGCGATCGGCCTGGCCGACGGCCCACGCCATGCGGAGCTGACCACCGAGTCACACGCCAGCGACAACGGTGGTGTCGAGGTCACCCACGTGGTCACCGTGCCCGACTCGGTGGGCGAGGTCGCCCGGGTGGGTGTGCGGCTGCACGTCGGCCCTGGCGCGGCGACGGTCGAGTGGGCGGGCGACGGCCCCCACGAGGGCTACTCCGACCGCTGCGCCGGTACCCGCTTCGGCCGGTGGACCACCTCGGTCGACGACTGGCCCGTGCCGTACGTCCACCCCCAAGCCAGCGGCAACCGCACCGGCGTTCGCTGGCTGCGGATCCTCGACGAGCGCGGCGAGCCGCGGTTGGTGATCGACGAGCTGGCCGGGCTCGACGTCACTGTCGCGCGTTGGACCGACGACGAAGTTGCCGCAGCCGACCATCTCGAAGACCTCCCCGCCCGGGACGACTGCTGGGTGTGGATCGACGCCCGCCACCGCGGGGTCGGATCGGGTGCGGTGGGCCCCGACGTGGCCCCCGAACACCGGGTCGGGCCGGGCACTTACCGCTGGCGCTACCGCATCCGATGACGACGCCGCCCGACGCACGCATCGATCCGCTCACCGGCGAGCCGGTCGTGGTCATCGCCAACCGCCAGTCGCGGCCGAACCTTCCGGTCACCGGCTGCCCGTTCTGCGTCGGCGGCCTCGAAGCGCCCGAGCCGTACGACGTCCGCTGGTTTGCCAACCGCTGGCCAGCGCTGCCCGACGGGCGCGCGGAGGTCGTGCTGTACAGCCCCGACCACGACGCGTCGCTCGGGTCGCTCACCGTCGACCAGGCCGAGCGGGTGGTGCAGCTGTGGGCGGAGCGCACAGTGGAGCTGGGTCGCCGCGACGGCGTGGCGTATGTGCTGGTGTTCGAGAACCGCGGCGCGGAAGTGGGCGCCACCATCTCGCACCCGCACGGTCAGATCTACGCGTTCGACGCGGTGCCGCCCGCGGCCGTGGCCGAGCTGGACAGCCCCCGTTGCGCGTTGTGCGACGAACAACCGGGTGACCGCTTGGTGAGCGACGCGCAGAGGTGGCGGGCATGGGTGCCAGCAGCGGCGAGCTGGCCGTACGGCATGGTGCTCGCCCCCATCGAGCACGTCGCCGACTTGGCCGCCGCAGCCCCCACGCACCGGGCGCTCGCCGGGTTGTTGGTCGACGTGTTCACCCGGCTGGACCGGCTGTTCGACGCGCCGATGCCGTACATGCTCTGGTGGCACCAGCGACCGACCGACGGTGGCGACTGGGCCACGGCCCACGTGCATGCGCACGTCGCCCCGCTACTGCGCCAACCGGGCGTCCCTCGCTTCGTGGCCGCAGGCGAGCTCGGCAGTGGGGTCTTCTTCAACCCGGTGGACCCCGTCGACGCCGCCGCCGAGCTCCGTCGGGCCTGACCGGTCCCCGGCTCAGCCGCCCGCGCCTTCGGCGGCCAGCACCCACGGTCCGAGCTCGGGGTCCCGCTTGAAGCAGCGGCGCGGGTAGCCGAGCGAGAACACGAACAGCCCCGCCGTGAACGGCCAGCCGGCCGACCGCACCAGCAGGAACTGGTTGGTCGACGCGGTGAGCAGCGCGACGCCTTGCGCCGTTCCCGTGGCCACCAGCAGCGCGGCCCACGCCAGCGACAGGCGGGAGAACGCCCGGCGGTACGCGTCGTGCGAGCGGATCTCGTCGGGGAACGGATAGAAGACCAGGGCGATGTAGCCGACGAGCGGGCGCCGCACGAGCACCGACACGACGAACGCCAGCGCCACGAGGAAGTTCGTGGCCACACCCGGGCCGAAGTAGACGGTGCCCGACGAGGTCAACAGGCCGGCGGCGCCGCGGACCAGCACGAAGCAGAGGCTGATCCACACCAGCGCGCCAGCTGCTTCGCCGCGGCGGCGTCGCACCACGATCAGCCCGATCGACCAGATCGTGCCGGCCACCATCGCCCAGCCGAGCCCAACCCAGCTGTTGAGGCCGAGGAACAGCGCGAACGGGATGATCGAGTCGGTCACGAACTTGCGACCGAAGCGTTCGAGGACCGACCGCACCGTCGGCGGTGGCGGCAGGGCGTCGATGGTGACGTCCTCGGTCCTCAGCCGGTCGACGATCCCCATCACGTTCCCCCTGATCGCAACACGGTCCCGGGCGTCGAGCCCGTGAACGCCCCGTCGCGCACGATGGCCGAGCCGTTCACCCACACCGATTGGATCCCCTCAGATTCGGCGTAGAGGCGTGCGGCTCCTCCGGGCAGGTCGTCGCGGGTGCGGACCGGCCCGGGCGCCACCGTGTCGGGGTCGAACAGGACGAGGTCGGCGTGCCACCCCTCGCGCACTTGGCCTCTGCCATCGAGTCCGTACAGCCGCGCCGGCACGTCGGTGAGCTGGCGGACGGCTTCCTCCAGCGAGATGACCTGGTGGTCGCGCACCCCTTCTGCCAGCAACGACGTGGTGGCCACCGCGCCGCACATCATGTCGAGGTGGGCACCGGCGTCGGACCCGCCGATGACCGTGCGCGGATCGGCCCACACCGCGGCGCGTGCTTCGGCGTCGCCGGGTTGGTCGACCATGAACCGGGGATCGAGACCGGTGCGGAGGTCGTCGGCGACCACCACGTCGCACAGCACGTCGAACGGGTCGCCGCCCCGCTCCGCTGCGACGTCGCGGAGGGTGCGACCTTCCAGCCCCGCGTTGGCCGGGTCGAACGTCTCGACGATCGCGAACCGTCCCCAGTCGGCCAGCGCTCTGAGCAACCCGGCTTCGTCGGACCGTGCGCCAGCGTCGAGCCGCCGGCGGACGCCGGGGTCGCCCAACGCCGCGATCCGTTCGGGAACGGGTAGGCCGATGAACTCGGCCCAGCCCGGCAAGGAGTCGAACAGGAAGCCGGAGCGCAAGCTCAGCCGCATCTGCATCCGGTGCGGGAGCGTGAGCGCCACCACGGTCGCGCCGTGCGCGGTCGCGTGGTCCGACGCGGCGAGCTGGTGCTCGTGTTGCGCCGGGTTCCCGGCCGACACCCCGAGCACGTTCCAGTTGACGGCCGCGCGGGAGGCGAGCGACAGGTCGGTGAGGAGTCGCACCTCGTCGTCGCTGAACTGGCCGAGGCTCCCGGCCGGCACGAGCGACACCGACATGCCCGGCACGTCCGCCAGCACGCCGGCCAGCGCGAGCAGCTCGTCGCGGCCAGCGGCCCGCGACGGCACAGGGTTCCCGTCGCGGTCGCGGTGGGTGCCTGCTTGCGACGTCGACAAGCCGAGGCCGCCTTCGTTCAGCGACCGGCGCAGCAAGGCGACCATGGCCGCCACCTGCTCAGGGGTCGCCGGCGAGCCGATGGCGTCGTCGCCCATCACCACCCGCCGCAGCGCGGAGTGGCCGACCAGGAACCCGGCGTTCACCGCGATCGATCCCTCGAGGCCACCCAACCAGTCGCCGAAGCTGTTCCAGTCCCATGCGAGCCCGGCCGACAGCGCCTCGATCGGCATGCCCTCGACGCGGGCGAGCATCCGCATGAGGTAGTCGGCGTGGTCGGGGCCGGCCGGCGCGATCGTGAAACCGCAGTTGCCGCCGAGCACCGTCGTCACCCCGTGCAACGGCGATGGGCTGGCGGTGGGGTCCCAGCAGAGCTGCGCGTCGTAGTGCGTGTGCAGGTCGACGAAGCCGGGCGCCAACACGAGCCCGGTCGCATCGACGTGCTGCACCGCCGGTTCGTCGAGGGCGCCGGGGTCGCGGATCGCGACCACGCGCCCGTGGCGCACACCGACGTCGGCCAGCCGGGCGGGCGCGCCGGTGCCGTCGACCAACGTCGCACCCGCGAACCGCACATCGAGCATCAGTCGGTCCCCCAACCGGCGGGAGGAAGCGGGTGGCCGAACAGCGCGGCCGCGTTGCCGGCGCAGATCGCGGTCCGCTCCGCTCCGGGCAAGTGACCGAGCGTGGCGGCGACGACCGCTTGGCTGTCGGGCCACGTGGAGTCGGCGTGGGGGTAATCGGTCTCCAGGCAGATGTGGTCGACGCCGATCCGCTCGCGCAGGGCCATCACCGACGGGTCGTCGATCGTGCAGTACCAGAAGCTGCGGGCCGCCACCTCGCTGGGTCGCAGGTCGCCGGACCAGGCCTGGCTCTCGGCGCCCGACGCCGAGTGGTCGAGCACGTAGTCGACCCGGTCGTAGAACATCGGCACCCAGCCGATGCCGCCTTCGCTCAGCGCGATCCGCAACTCGGGGTGGCGGATCGGCACGCCCGACCACAACCACTCGTTGGCCGCGAGGTAGGCGTTGGCCGGGAACAGGGTCGGGAACGCCTCGAACGGCAAGTCGTCGGACGACAGCGGCGCCCAGCCCGCCGATCCCGTGTGGAGGCACAGCACCGTGCCCGTCTCCGCGCACGCCGCGAAGAACGGGTCCCATGCGCCGGTGCGCAGGCTCGGGCAGCCGACTCTGGTGGGGAACTCGGGGAAGCTCACAGCTTTGAACCCCCGAGCGGCGTTGGCTCGCACCTCGACCGCGGCGACAGCCGGGTCGGCCAACCAGGGAATCTGCAGCGGGACGATCCGCTCGGGGTGCGTGCCGGCCCACACCTCGGCGTGCCAGTCGTTCCACGCCCGCACACATGCCAGGCCGAGCTCCGGGTCCGAGCACCGCGAGAACACGGTGCCGGCAAACCCGGCGATCAGCGATGGGAAGCACACGGATGCCCAGATGCCGGCCTGGTCCATGTCGGCCACACGGGCGTCGATGTCGAAGCAGCCGGGCCGCATCTCGTCGAAGCGGGCCGGGTCCATGCTCCACTGGTCGCGGGGACGGCCGACCACGGCGTTGAGCCCGACGTTCGGGTACTGCTGGCCGTCGAACTGCCAGTACTGCGTGCCGTCGTCAGCCTCGTGGACGGCCGGCGCCCGATCGGCCAGCGACGCCGGCATGCGGCCGTCGAACAGGTCAGGCGGCTCGATCAGGTGATCGTCGACCGAGATGATGGCGGGCACCCGCCGAAGTCTAAACCTGACACCCACGTCAGGTCCCCACCAACCCACCTGCTGTGAGCACTTACCAACCCACCAGGTGGCCAAGTGCTCACAGCACGGGGGGGTGGACGTGGTTGACGAGGCCCCAGGCGAGGGCGGTGGAGGCGTCGAGGGTGGCGCCGGACAAGCCGAGCAGGGCGGTGCGGTGACGCCCCATCCGCCGGCTCAGGCTCACCGTGCCGCCGGCGCCCGGGATGAGGCCGAGGCGGACCTCGGGCAGGATCGCAGTGAAGTCCGACCGGGCTTCGACGAGGGCCGCGAAAGCCGGGAGCTCGATGCCCGATCCGGCGCACGGACCGTGCACCTCGAAGCGGAGGCCCGGCCCAAGTCTCGCCCCGAGCTGATCGAGCGCCCGGCCGATGCTCGCCGTGAGTCGCACCAAGTGGGCTGACGCGGGGTCGCCGAACGATCCGAACTCGTCGAGGTCGCCGCCGCTGCAGAAGCTCGGCCCCTCGCCGCGCACGACCACCTCGGAGACCGACGGGTCGGCCAGCGCCACCGCCAGCGCCGCGAGCCATCCGTCGCGCAGCGTGCGATCGAGCGCGTTGCGGACCTCTGGTCGGTCGAGGATCACGTCGACGCGGCCACCTGACCGTTCGACGCGCACGGGCAGGCCGTCGCTCACGGCGCGCTCCCGCGCCGGGTGGCTGGCACGCCAACGGGCGAACTCCGGGCCGCCCTGCAACATCGAGTACACGGCCGACTCGGCCACCAAGCCCGCCTCCACGTCGACTGTGGCACGGGCGGACCGCAACAGCAGCACGAAGGCGGTGGCGGCCAACGGCGTGGCCTCGACCGTCGCCTCGATGGCCCCGATGGTGGTGACGGCGGGGTCGACCACGGCGTCGCACCACGGGGGTGTGTCGAAGGCCGGACGGTCTACCCCGACCACCACGCACGGCAGGCTGGTGAGCAGCCGGTGGTCGACGAACGCACCGGCCTCGGGTCGCACGGTGACCAGCAGCCCGGACGGGTCGGACAGCTCCTCCGCCGCGAACGGGGAGGCCAGCAACTCGGCGAGCTCGCCGTCGGACAGGTCGATCGCTCGGATAGCGGGACTGTACGCGGCGGGCGACCGCCCTTGGCACAATCAGGGCGTGGATCCTCAGATCGCCCGGTGGGCGGCCAGCGGTGCGCTGGAGCTGACCGGACGGGCCGACGGCCCACCGATCGGGCCTCCCCGGCCGCTGCTCGACCTGCTCGACCTGCTCGACGAGCAGCTGGGCGTCGACAGCGCGGCCTTGCTCGCCGAGCGGGCCGCCATCGCGGGTCTGCGGCGTCGCAGTCCGATCAGTTGCGGTGGCGGCACACGCTTGTTGTCCACGGCCGATGGTTGGCTGGCCCTCACCCTCGCTCGCCCCGAGGACGTCGAGCTCATCCCGGCATGGCTCGAGCTCGACTCCCTGCCCGGGGCACTCTCGTTCGACGCCGTGGCCCCGGAGCAGCCAGCACCGTTCGGGGCGGTCGCCGCGCTCGTGGCTTCGCGCCGAGCTGCCGACCTCGATGAGCGAGCGGCCGAGTTCGGCCTCCCTGCCGCGGCGCTCGGCGTGGCAGCCGAACCGACAACCACCGGGACCGCCCGCGTGGGAGCCCAACCGACAACCACCGGGACCGCCCGCGTGGCAGCCCAACCGACAACCACCAGGACCGCCCGCGTGGCAGCCGAACCGACAACCACCGGGACCGCCCGCGTGGCGGCCGAACCGGTGGCGACGGCGTTCGGCCTGCCCGTCAGGGCGACACCGTTCGAGGGCCGGCCCCGCCGATCGAGCGGGTCTCCCGGCGAACCGCTGCGGGACCTGACCGTGGTCGACCTGTCGTCGTTGTGGGCGGGTCCGCTCGCCGGGCGCCTGCTCGGCGAGGCCGGACCGCGGGTCCTCAAAGTCGAGTCGGTGCAACGGCCCGACGGCGCCCGCCGAGGGCCGACCGAGTTCTACGAGCGCTTGAACGGTGCCAAGCAACACGTCCGGGTCGACTTCACGACGGCCGACGGCCGCGCCGAGTTGCACGACCTCCTCCGCCGGGCCGATGTCGTGATCGAGGGCTCGCGCCCCCGGGCGTTGGAGCACCTCGGCATCGTGGCCGCCGAGCTCCTCGAGGCTGCCGACGGCCCCACCGTGTGGGTGTCGATCACCGGCTTCGGGCGGGCCGAGCCGTGGCGCAACCGGGTGGCGTTCGGCGACGTGGCGGCGGTGGCCGGGGGCTTGGTGGTCTACGACGACCGGGGCCCGTGTTTCGTGGCCGACGCGGTCGCCGACCCCGTTTCGGGGATGGTCGCCGCGGCCGCCACGCTCGCCACCCTGCGCAGCGGTGGACGTTGGCTGCTCGACGTGGCGATGGCCGGCGTTTCGGCCCACGTCGCCGGCGAACCCGTGCCGATCGACCTGCCCGCAGAGCCCGGACGCTGATGCAGATCCTGCTCAGGGGCGCCGAGGTCGACGGCGCCACGGTCGACGTCACGATCCGCCACGGCCGCATCGTGGCCCGCCCGTCTGCGGCCCCCGACGAGGTGATCGACGCGGGCGGCGGCGCGCTCATCGGTGGGCTGCACGACCACCACCTGCACCTCCTGGCAATGGCCGCGGCCGACCACTCGCTCGACCTGGCAACTGCGACGGACCCAGCCTCGTTCGACGAGGCACTCGCCATCCGCCCTGGCACGCTCGCGGGAGGCGGCTGGCTGCGGGCAGTGGGCTACGACGACCAGGTCCACGGCCCCCTCGATCGGCGCCGTCTCGACCACCTCGCGCCGGACCGGCCGGTTCGTGTCCAACACCGTTCGGGCGCGTTGTGGGTCCTCAACAGCCGGGCGCTCACCGAACTCGGGGTGGACGCCGACCGGCCCGGGCACCCCGGCTTTCCCGGCCGACCCGACCGACCCGGTCCGCCGGGACTCCCCCACCCGGAGGCCGACGACCTCGCGGACGGGCGGCTGTTCCGCAGTGACGAGTGGCTGCGGGATCGCCTACCGCCGCCACCGCCGCCCGATCTCGCTGCAGTCGGCCGGCGTCTTGCGTCGTATGGCATCACCGGCGTCACCGATGCAACCCCCACCGCCGACCCGGCGCACCACCGACTTCTGGCCGACGCGGTGCGCAGCGGTGCGCTGCCGCAACAGGTGATCGTCATGGGCGGCCCGCCGCTGGCCGAGGCCGACCCGCCGCCGCCGCTCACCAAGGGCCCGGTGAAAGTGGTCATCGCGGACCATGCGCTTCCGCCGCTGGCCGACCTCGAGCAGTGGTTCCGTCGCGCCCACCGGGCGGGGCGCCCCGTCGCCGTCCACTGTGTGACCCGGGTGGCGCTCGCGCTCGCGGTCGCGGCGTGGGACGAGGTCGGCTCGCTCCCCGGCGATCGCGTGGAGCACGCGTCGGTCACCTCACCCGATCTCGCCATCCGCCTGCACGAACACGGCCTGACGGTCGCAACGCAACCCGCGTTCGTGGCGGCTCGTGGCGACCGCTACCTGGCCACCGTCGACCCGGTCGACCGGCCCGACTTGTACCGCTGCGCCACCCTGCTCGCCGCGGGGGCGCCGGTGCTCGGCAGCAGCGACGCGCCGTACGGCCCCGAGGACCCGTGGATCGCGATCCGCGCGGCGGTCGAGCGGCGCACCGGGTCGGGCGTGCCGATCGGACCGGGCGAAGCGTTGCGGCCTGACCAGGCGCTGGCCTTGTACGCCCCGCCGCCTGCGGCGCCCGCTGGCCTGGTCCTGCTCGACGCCCCACTCGCCGAGGTCCTCGCCGACCCTCGCAAGGAGCGTGTGGTGCGAACCTTCTGCGCGCCCCCGACCTGACGGCCCGGCGGCGCCCCGCCACGTGACGGGCGGCGCGCGGCACCTGCCGGCCTCACCTGACGGCCGGCGCGCTCGGCGGCACCCACCTGCCCGCCAGCCTCACGTGACGCCGCGGCACCTGCCGGCCAGCCGCTCGACCTGCCCGCCAGCCTCAGGCGACGCCCCCCTGACGGCCCCACCGGACGGACGGGCCGCGGAGCTCACTCCAACGTGATGGCGCGCTCGGGGCAGTTGCGGACGGCTCGCTCGGCCGCCGAGATGTCGTCGTCTGATTCGACGGTGCCGTCGCCGATCACTTGCCCGTAGCCTGACTCGTCGTCGGTGAACAAGGCTGGTTCCAAGGCGTAGCAGCGACCGTGCCCGGTGCAGACCTCCGGGTCGATCCGCACTTTCACGACAGCTCGCCTTTCAAGACCCGGCGCAGCAGCTTGCCGGTCTCGTTGTACGGCAGGTCGCGGCGGATGTCGACGCGGGCCGGCACCCGCGACGAGCGCAACTGCGTCCGCACCCACTCCTGCAGCTCGGCTTCGTCGGCGCGGCCCCCGTCGGTGAGCACCACCGCCGCGGCCACGACCTCGCCCCACTCGTCGTCGGGCACACCCACGACCGCGACTTCGGCGACGGCTTCGTGCTGCAGCAGCACGTCTTCGACCTCACCCGGCGAGATGTTCTCGCCGCCCCGCACGATCACGTCGTCGAGGCGACCTTCGACGAACAAGAACCCGGCCGCGTCGAGGTAACCGGCGTCGTTGGTGGGGAACCAACCGTCGTCGGTGAGGGCGTTGCGCTCGAGGTACTCGCCGGCGATCTGCTCGCCCCGCACCCATATCTCGCCGGTCTCGCCGGTGGCCACCTCCTTGCCGTCGGGGTCGCGGATCTCGAGCTCGAGGATCGGCAAGGGACGCCCGACCGAACCGAGCCGCGCGACGACCGACGGGTCGTTGCTGTCGTGGGCCTCGCGGTGGTCCGCCGGCCCGAGCACGGCGATCGTGCTCGAGGTCTCGGTGAGGCCATATGCGTTGACGAATCCGACGTGCGGCAACAGGTCCATGGCCCGGCTGACGATCGACACGGGCATGCGCCCGCCACCGTAGGAGAGGTGCGCCAGCGCCGGCAGCGTCGTGCCGCGCCGTTCGATTGCGTCGAGCACCCGCCCGAGCATGGTGGGCACGACCATCGCGTGGGTGATGTCCTCCTCTTGTGCGATCCGCACCCACTCGTCGGGGTCGAACTGCGGGAGGTACACGATGCGGCGGCCCGAGTACGTGGCCGACAAGATCGCCATCATCCCGGCGATGTGGTACGGCGGCACGCTCACCAAGCTGGCTTCGTGCTCGCCGGCGGCCATGTACTCCACGGTCGACAGCACGTATGCCACCAGGTGGCGGTGGCGCAGCAGAGCCACTTTCGGGTCGCCGGTGGTGCCACTGGTGAACAGCCAGATGGCCACCGCGTCGGGGTCGGTGTGGGCGTCCTCGACCGGTTCGGCGGTGGCCAGGCGCGCGGCGGCTTGGTCGTGGCTGAGCACCTCGACACCGTCGATGCCGGCGATGCGGGCGACGGCGTCGTCGTCGGCTTCGACGACCGCCGGCGCGAGCCGCCCGACGATGGCGCGGAGCCGGTCGTCGGCAAGGCGGTAGTTGATCGGCGAGAACGGCACCCCGGCGATGGCGCTGGCGAACAGCTGCACGGGGATCGACGCGGAGTTGACCGCGACCACGCCCGACCGCTCGACGCCGGCCGCCTGCAGCGCGCCGGCGCCCCGGCGGGCCTCGTCGAGCAGTTGCGCGTACGTGAGGGCCTGGTCGCGCGTGCCGACCGCGAGGCGGTCCCCCATCCCTTCGGCCGCCATCTCGAGCAGCATGACGATGTTCATCGCTGCGACAGTACTTGGCGTCCCATCGCCTACCTTCACCGGCATGCACGTCGGGTTCACGTCGATGAACACCCTCGACGACATCGCGCCGGCCGAGCTCGGACGGCTGTTGGAGGACGCGGGTTACGAGTCGCTGTGGACGGGCGAGCACCCACAGATCCCCGTCGAGCGGCGCACGCCGTACCCCGCCGGTGGCGAGCTCCCGGCGCCGTACCTCGAGATGATGAACCCGTTCCTCAGCCTGCTGGTCGCAGCGGGCGCGACCGAGCGCCTGGTGGTCGGCACGTCGGTGGCACTCCCCCTCGAGCACGACGTGTTCGACCTCGCCAAGACCGTGGCCACGCTCGACCGTCACACCGGTGGCCGGTTCGAGCTCGGCGTGGGGGTCGGCTGGAACGAGGAGGAGCTCGCCAACCACCGGCCGATCCCGTGGACGGCGCGCTACCGGGCCCTCGAGGAGTGCGTCGGTGCGTTACGGGCGTTGTGGACCGACGAGCAGGCCGAGTTCCACGGCGAGTTCTTCGACTTCGACCCGGTCTGGTCGCTCCCCAAGCCCGAGCGACCCCACGGGCCGCCAGTGGTCTGTGGGATGTCGGGCCGCCTCGGCACTGCGCATGCGGTCCGTTGGGCCGACGGCTGGATGCCGATGGACTTGGCCCTCGGCGACCTCGAAGGTGCCCACGGCGGCGTGCACGCCAGCAGCCTCGCCAACAAGATCGACCGGTTCCGTGCCGCTGCGGCCGACGCCGGCCGCGGCGAGCTGCCGATCTCGATGGTGACGTGGGGCGACCCGACGCCCGACACGTTGCGCGCCTACCGGGACTTGGGGGTGCACCGGGTGCTGCTCGGCGCCGGGCGCAAGGGATGGACCGACGCCGCGTCGGCGCGCCCGTTCATCGAGCGCTACGCGGCGGTGCTCGACGAGCTGGCGACCAGCTGAAACCTCTCCGTTCTGGGCTGAAGCCGAAACCTCCGTTCTGGGCTGAAAATGACGCGTCCCAACGCGTAAAAAGCAGCCCAGAACGGAATGGTCAGGTGCGCGAGACGGGCCGGGCGTCCTCGGGCTGACCGTTCCCGTTGGACTTGGTGTCGCCCACGACGTCCTCGAAGGCCTGGCGGCGGGCCCGGCGGCGGGCGCGGCGGCTCTCGTCGAGCTCGGAACCGTACGTGTAGCCGTAGCCATATCCGTAGCCGTAGCCGTAGCCGCCCTTGTTCGGCACCGCGTTGAGCACGGTGCCGGCCAGCGGGGCGTCGACGCTGGCGAACAGCTCGAGTGCACGGTGGAACTCGCGCTTGTTGGTCCGACCCGCGTAGCCCACGAGCAGCATCCCGTCGACCAGGTGGGAGATGAGCAGCGCGTCGGTGACGGGCACGACCGGCGGGCAGTCGATGAGCACCAGGTCGGCCGTCTTCTCCAGGGCGCGCACCACTTGTTCGACCCGGCTGACGTTGAGCAGCTCGGCCGGGTTCGGCGGCGTGGGCCCGGAGGCGAGCAGCCGGAGCCGGGGTTGCTCCTCGACGTCTTGCAAGGCGGCGCCGAGCGACGTCTCGCCCAGCAGCACCGAGGTGAATCCGACGTCGTTGCGCAGCCCGAAGAACTCGTGCACCCGGGGACGGCGGAGGTCGCAGTCGACGATCACGACCTGCAGACCGGCTTTGGCGGCCGAGACAGCCAGGTTGGCGAGCGTGGTGGTCTTGCCCTCGCCAGGGTTGGGGCTGGTGATGCCGATGACGTTCAACGGGTGCTCGATGCCGAGAAACTGCACCGAGGTGCGCAGCGTGCGGTACGACTCGGCCACGACCGACTGCGGGCTCTCGAGCGTGGCGATGTGGGTGTCGGAGCGGGCACGCCAACCTTGGAGCTCGGGGATCATGCCGACCAGTGGCACGTCGCCGGCGATCTCGTCGACGTCGGCCTTCGACTTGAGCGAATCGTCCATGCGGTCGACGAGGAACGCCAGACCGATGCCGAGCAGCACGCCGAGCGCAACGCCGAGCAACGTGTTGCGGAACACCTTGGGCGACGACGGGTTCTGCGGCACCTTGGCGTCGTTGATCACCTGGCCACCGTTTGCGGCACTGAACTGTTGCGCGGCCTGGAGGTTCGACTGGAGCTGTTGGAGCTGGGTGATCTGACTGGAGATGCTCTCGTAGGGGCCACTGCCCGGAGGTAGCGGCGCCGCCTGCTGCTGCAGCCGGGTGATGGTCGCGCTGACGGCCTGGCTCTGCGCGGCGTAACCGTCGACCTGCCGCTGGCGGTCGGCATCGATGTACGCCTTGGCGTACGCGTTCGCAACTGCCGCTGCCTTCTTCTTGTTGGTGCTGTGGGCCTTGAAGGTCAGCAGATCGGCGCTCGATGACGCGGTCACGCTGGCCGTCGCCGAGTAGCCGAGGGCCTTGGCCGCCGCGCGCTTGACCACATCGCTCGAAGCGAACTTCTGCGCGTTGTCGATGTTGCGCTGCAAGTACTGCGGGTTCGGCGAGGCCTGATTGCCGGCGGTGATCTGGCTCACTGCTGTCTGCTGGGGAACGAGCACGTCCGCTGACGCGGTGTACACGGGCGTCTGCATCTTCGACAGACCGCCGGCGAGCACGCCGAGCGCGATGACGGAGACAACCGCCACCCACAGGCGCCGCCGCAGTACGCGCAGGTACTCGCGGAGGTCGAAATCGTCAGTGTGGTCCACGGACTAACCAGTTGTCCTGAGCTTGATGGCTTGGCGCCCGCCTGTTCAGGACCCCCGGATGGTAGTCGCGTCGTGTCGGGTGCACCCTCACAGGCCGCTCGGTCGCCCGCGGCCGACCCGACCACCCGACCTCAGGCACCCGAGGCGGTCCCCAAGATCGCGACCGTGCCGTCGGAGGTGTGGGGCCGGATGATCTGCACGCTGAACAGCGATCCCCAGTAGCGGGCGAAGTCGGCATCGTGCCAGTGGCCCTGACCGCCTGGGTACTGAACCGTCACGACGGACGTCGAAGGGTCGATCCGCATGACGATCCGGTTGGGAGTCGATCCGTCGCGCTTCAAGACGGCTCGAAACTTGCCGTGGGCCACGCGGTGCCGCTTGCCGCGCGTGACGGTGAGCAGGGCCCACCGGTCCGGTGTGATGAAGAACTGGACCGACGCCACCGAGATGCTCGCCTGGCTGCTGACCAGCACGAACTCCTCCGCAGACGTGCGACCGCCGGAGAAGACAGCGTCGCCGGCCACGACACGGGGCACGACGGTCTCGCGGTGCTCGAGGAACGCCGAGGCCGGCACCGTCCCGGCGTCGCGGAGGACCAGTCGCCCGCCCTCCACCTTCATCTTCGACGGCCCCGCCACCGAGTAGTGGCCGTCGCCCGCGAACCGCGCGACCGGACCGTCGGGCCACTTGGCGAAGTCGGCCAGCGCGAGCAGAGGAAACCCCAATGCCGCCTCGCTGCCAAGCGCCTCGTCCACTGTCGACGACGACTCCGTCGGACCCGTCGAGGTCGTGGCTCCACGCCCCCCTTCCCCACACGCTGCGGCGAGCAGCATGAGCGCCAACACACCTGTGCATGCAACCCAACGGCGGCGACCACACAGCGAGCGCGGGCACCGTCTGAACACCTCGACGACGGTACACGCCGGCCCACGGCGACGAGCCTCGTTCACGCCGGCAGCGGGGCGGCCACCTGACCCCGGATAGACAGAACTCGGGCCCGGCGCCCTGGCAGAGGCGTAAGTTGTCTGGATGGCCAGCGTCCTCTCGGCAAGTCCGCCCACGGGACGCGCCTCAACCAGCACCCCGGGCCCCACCCTCAACCGCCCCCGCGAATGGGTCGCTGGCCTCATCGCCGTCGAGGTGCTCGCAGCACTTGGCTGCTTCATCACCTATCTCATGGGGGGAGACCTCTGGGGGTTCGCCGCAGTCGGGCTCGTCTGCACCGCCCTTTCCCAAGTTCCGTTCCTGCTGCCACAGCAGGCCATCTTGTCGATGTGGGGCTTGGCCAGTTTTGTCATCACCATCGGGTCTGGCGTCCGGGGTGTCATGATCGCAATCCACTACCCCAACAGTGACGTCATCGATTCTCTCTTTCTGTTGGGGTCGTCATTTGGGAGTCTCGCTTGGCCGGCCTTCGTCGCCATTGCGACTATCGCCGCCCTCGTATTCGGCTATGTCGCGTCGATAGCGTCCCGACCGCCGCTTCCGCGCGGCTCGAGCACCGCCGACCCACCACCGCCAAGGAAGTGGTCGTTGCACGCGCGCGACCTGAGCGAGCCAACCATCTTGTTCATCGCCGGCCTCTACGCGGTCGTCGGCCTCGCCGCCACGCTCGCCTACGACCGCAGCGTGGGCGGGCTCGGCGCGTCGATCAGCAACCGTCGAACGGTCATAAATGCAACAGCCGCGCAAGCCGGAATCCAGTCGTACGGACATTGGGAGTTCCTGGCGAAGGCTGGCGCCATCGGCGCGATCCTGTTGTTCGCGTACTGGCTCCAGACACGGCCCCGGATTGGGATGATGCGAGGCATGATCCTGGGCGCCCTGTTCCTCAATGGGTTCGGGATCAACCTCATCACAACCACGCGTGCCGACTTGGTCGACGTGGGTGCTGCGGTGGTCGTGGTCATTGTGCTGATTCGGGGTCGCCTGCGAACCACGACGGTGCTCGCCGTGTTGTTTGTCGGCATACTGGGAATCGGCTTCCTTACCGCCCAACGCAAAGGTACCGCCGACTCCAATCCCGGTGTGCTGTATGGGCTAGACAGCGCACTGCTCAATCGCAATGCGTACGACCTCAGCAAGACGCTGAAAATCATTGATGCAGTCCCATCTACGCTCCCATATGAATATGGGAAGACCATCGCGGCGCTCGTCATCGCACCAATCCCTCGGGCAATCTGGCCCAATAAACCCGTAATCACTCCCGGGCCGATCATTGGCCAACGTTTGTACAACCTGGGGCGGAGCGGTGTTCCCCCTGGTATCAGCGGCGAGCTGGTTTGGAACTTCGGCGTACCAGCGGCGGTGATCTTGTCGATCCTCGTCGGCTACCTGCTCGGCCGCTCCGAACGACGGTGGTACCCACGCGATCCGACCGACCTGACGTCGCTCGTCTTCTACTCGCTGGTCATCTTGACGCTCGCCAAAGCCGTCGTCGGGGTTTCCGTCGGTCAAGCGCTCACCGAAGCCCTCCAGACCTGGGTGCTGCTCGTACCGCTGTACCTCCTCGGCCGCCGTGCCCGCGCGCTCGAGCGGCGACGCCAACGCGCGGGCGGTGCGCGGACGCGGGCCCCGCACCGCGAGCCGCCGGCGCTTCGCCCTGCGCCCTCCGGCCCGGCGGCGACACCAGAAGGCGTCACCCTCGAACCCGTCATGTTCCGCGGCCGGCCGCACCGACCGGCCGGAGCGGCGCGCCGCCCCAGGCTGGAACCGCAGGTTCGGGTCCTCCCGCACGAGCCGGACGCGATCCCGGACGAGATCGTGGCGCCCATCGCGTCCTTCGACGACTTCACGACCGGACCGCCGCCGGAGCTCGGCTTGTCCCGACAGCAGCCCTCACGTCGTGCGCGCGGGGTGCGAATGCTGCGAGGGGCAGGCGTCCGGGC
This sequence comes from Acidimicrobiales bacterium, assembly GCA_035547835.1. Taxonomy (NCBI): domain Bacteria; kingdom Bacillati; phylum Actinomycetota; class Acidimicrobiia; order Acidimicrobiales; species Acidimicrobiales bacterium. The sequence goes on along the minus strand of DASZTW010000012.1, from coordinate 23,977 downwards.
CGCCGGCGCGATCGTCGACCAGGCGCTTTCCAGCCTGCAGAACTTCGTCGTGCTGTTCGCCGCGCTGCACTACCTGTCGGTCGGCGGCATCGGCGAGTTCACGCTCGCTTACACGATCAGCTTGCTGGCGCTCTCGACCGTCCGGTCGCTGGTCCTCGAGCCGATCACCATCCGGTTCTCGGCGGCTGGCGACCGTGACCGGCGGAGCGCCACCGCGAGCGCCTCGGGTGCGTCCTTGCTACTCGGGCTGCTCACCACCGCGCTGGCGCTGCTCGCCTTCCCACTGCTTCCCCGTCACGCCGCCCTCATCGTGCTTGCAGCCGCCGCGATCATGCCGCTGCTGCTCGTGCAAGACGCCTGGCGCTTCCACCTCTTCGCGTCAGGCCGAGCATGGGCCGCTGCCGCGAACGACGGCATCTGCCTGATCGCAACCGGGCTGGTGACGCTCGCAGTGGTACACCACGGCCACCCGACCGTCCCGGTGCTCATGATCGTCTGGGGGGTGGGCACTGGCGCTGGTCTGATCGCGGGGATCGTGCAGATCGGCGTGCTCCCGGGCGCTCGAAGCGCGTGGCGGTGGCTGACCTCTCACAAGGATCTCGGCCTGAGGCTTGCCGGGGAGACGCTCGCCCAGCAGGCAGCGGGCCGCCTGTCGCTCATCATGTTGAGCGGCATCGTGAGCGTCGGCGCGCTCGGCGAGCTCAGCGCCTCGCGAACGCTCATGACCCCGTTGACGACGTTGATCGCAGCGACGATCGCCTTCGCGGTGCCCGAGGCCGTACGGCTGCGGGCTCGCAGCGGCCGGCAGTTGGACCTGTACGTCACCGGCCTGAGCATCGCGCTCGTCGCCACCGTCGTCGTGTTCACGGCGGGCCTCTACTTCCTCCCCGCCCGTCTCGGGCACCTGCTCGCCGGCAAGAACTGGGGCATCTCGAAGAAGCTGCTGATACCTACGGCGCTGTGGGCGGCCGGCATGGGTGCGAACCAGGGACCACGGGTGGGCCTCCGGGCCGTGCAGCAACCCAAGTTGATCCTCCGGGTCGCGTCCTTCCTCGGCGTCTGCCTCCTGGTCGGCACCACCATCGGCGCGGTGACCGCAGGAGCAGAAGGCGCGGCGTGGGGCTTCGGCCTGGTGAGCGCCTTCGGGCAGGTGCCGTGGCAGATCGCCTACCGGCGAGCCAATCCTCGGGCCCGCCGCGCTAGCGAGACCGACTCATGAAGACGCGCAGGTCGCGTGCCAAGTGGAGCGGGTCGACGGGATCTCGCCGCAGGTAGCCCTCTCGCGCGAAGCGCTCGGCGACGTTGCGGCCGCGCACCCCCGAGGCCGGCGTGACGCCGAGAGCGCCACACCAGCGAACGATCTGGTCGACCGGCGCGCTGGCGAGCGATCCGTACGGCCAGGCGAAGTGGTCAGCTCGGCCCAGGCGCCGGCGCAGCAGTTCCACCGACTCGCAGACCTGTGCCTCGGCCTCGGCCAGGCTCATCTGCGCCAGCGGCCGGTGCTCGCGGGAGTGGCTGCCGACCACATGGCCGAGCTCGACGAGCCGGTCGAGGTCGGCCCAACCCATCACACCTTCGCGCTGGGGGCGCCGGTAGAACCGGTCGACTTCATCTGGTGCCGCGCCGATGACCCCGGTCGGCACGAAGAAGGCCGCCGACACACCGTGGCTCGCCAACATCTCGGCCGCGCCGCGGTTGCTCAGGAACCCGTCGTCGAAGCTGAGTGCGATCGACCCTGCCCCCGCCGAGCCAGACCCGTTCGCCGCGTTCACGGCCACGGCGTAGTCGACGATCCGCTCCCGCTGTCGCACAACGAACCGTTCCAACGACGCGAGCGAGCGCGGCGGCGTGTCGTGAACCAGGACCACCATGGCACCCGGCTCCCGGAGCGAACGACGGTGGCGCCCGCCGACCAGGTACGCAGCGCTCGCGGCTTCCAACGCCATGCCCCGGCCGAACGCCCGCGCCCTCGACCGGGCGGTCACGCGTCGAGCTCCTCGAAGAACTCGATGAGCTCTGCGGCTCGATCGCCCCATGACGGCACCTTCGCCGACCAGGCCTGCGCCCGGGCCGCGAGCACCTGGCGCTCGCTCGGGTCGCGCAGCAGCCCGACGATGGCGGAGCCCACCGCATGCGGCTCGAACGGGTTGACGAGCCGAACCGCCCCCTCGACCATCTCCGGCATCGACGATCGATCCGAGCAGATCGTGGGGCAGCCCGCGTGCAGCCCGTCGTAGAGCGCGAACGAACCCGCGTTCTCGCAAGTCGACATGAACACCGCGACCTCTGCTTCGGCATAGAGGGACTGCAGCTCTGGACCAGTTGCCGCCCGCACCTCGATGCGGTGATCGAGCCCGCGGTCCATGATCCGCTTGCGCACGGCCGCGGCGTAGCGACGGTCGCGATCCGCCCCCGCGATTCGAACGGTCACCGCCGGCGGGAGCTCGGCGTCGACGATCGCAACGGCCTCGACCAGCTCCAAGATGCCCTTGTAGGGATAGAGGTGCGACACACACAGGATCAGGCCCCCGTCGCGTCGGCCCTCAGTCCCGTCGGCGACCTCGAGTGAGCGGGCGCCACCGCGGATCACGCGATATGGCATCGTCGCGGCATCCGCGAACCGCGCCAAGTACAGCGACCGTGCGTAATGCGAGCCGAACACCAGGCCGTCCACACATCCGACCGAGCGGCGCAGACGGTGGAGCAACAGGCGGTGCCGAGCCCGGTTCTGCACGCTCGACGACGGAGCGTGGACCGTTCGCGCGTCGAAGGGGGCCACGTTCAACGGCCAGAGCACGGTGCGGGCTCCGGCCACTTCGATCGCCCGGGAGCCGAGGAACAGCACATGCGTGGCGCCGGCCGAGTGCCGATCGAGCTGCAGACGGCCGAGCCGTGGCGTCTCCGCCCGCCCGACCTCGCGGCCGAGCTGCACCTCGAGCTCGCTCACGAGGCGTTCGCCGAAAGCGATCCCACCCGAGCTCGTCAGGCCCGGCGCCACCACCAGCAAGTTGATGTCGCGGCGGCGCTTCACATCGCCCCTTCGAGCTCTTCGTCGAGCAGCCGTTGCAGCACGCGCCGCTCGGCCGGGGCCAAGTCGGTGGCGCCCGCACCGGGGGTCAGCGATGCCGGCAACCGGCCAGGGTCGAGCTGGCGCAGGTCTCCGCCGATGAACTCGAGCACCTCGCCGACCGTTTCGCGTGGCGATTCGCAGAGCTTCCGGTAAGGGACGACCAGCGCTGCCGGGTGGCGCTCGAAACCGGCACGGCGTCGCGCCCGTTCGAGCACCGCGACCTGGCGTGCCACTTGTTCGACCAACGATCCGTCACGGACCTGCTCGGCCGGCGCCGGTTGCAGCCCCAGCCGGGCAGGCGCCGCACCACCGACCCGCCGATCGAGCGCGACCAGCGAGGCTGCCACATCGATCGCTGGCCGCTCGAGGACCAAGAACCGCGCCGACGGAAGGGTGAACATCTCGTCGGGGTGCGCCAGCACCAGGAAGTTCTTGTACACCGTCGGTGCACCGAACACCTTCGACACGTCGTCCAGCACCTGCTGCAGTCGATCGATGGGCCACGGCTCCAAATCGCGGACCATCGAGTTCGCCGAATGGCCGAGCACCGCGCGCCAGAAGTAGCCGAACTCGTGCGGATCAAGGGGCTCGACCGTGCGACCCGCCATCGACGACGTCGACAGGGTCACTTCGCCGGTGGTCAGCTGGCGCTGCAGGGTGGCGCCCACAGTCGGTACCCGCCAGAAGAAGGCCATGAGGTTCGAGACGTAGCCGACGCAGCCGGTTCGCGCGAGGAGCTGATACAGGATCGTCGTGCCGGTCCGTGGCAGGCCGGTGATCTGCACCGACGTGTGCGAGTCGCCGGTCGGGCCTGCGGTACCGAACACCGGCTCGAGGGTGTCGTTCAACAGACTCAGGAACGACTCGAAGTCGTCGGACTTGTCGAGGAAGGACACCGTCAGCGCCCTTCGGCTCGATACGCGGGGAAGTAGCCGCTCTCGGGCGCGCCCGACGCTTCGACCAACTCGCGGTAGCGCCGCTCGTTCACCACCGTCTGGCAGAAGAACACCGAGCATTGCTCCGTCGCGATCGAGCGCTTGAACCGCTCGAGGCCATCGTCGGGTTGCAGCCCGCCACCGAGGTGGAGGACGCCGCCCGGACGCAGCAGCGTGCGGACTGCCCGGTCGAGGATCGCATTCGTCGCTCCCAGGCGGAGACCGGGTTCGGTGGAGCCGGACAAGTGGTAGTGCAAGCGGTCGTTCCAACTCAGGAACAGCGCTGCCGCACACACTTCCCCGTCGAAGCGGGCCTCGAGCAGGTGGACGTCGTCGCGCAGGTGGTCGACCATCCGCCGGAAGTACGGCGTGCCCAGCCGAAGATGACGCCCCGCGGCGACGCGCTCCATCGTGTGGCGATACATCCTCCGAAAGCCGCTCGTCTCGTCGAGCAGCTCGTCTGTCTGACCCGCCATCACTTCCACACCCGACCGCTCGGCCTTGCGCACGGCCGTGCGATGGCGGCCCTCGGTCTCGTCCCAATAGGCGGCTGGATGCGCACCCACCTTCACGGCAAAGGTGCGGTGACGCCGCGCGGTGCCGACGTCCAGGTCGGCGAGGTCGGGCTCGGCGACATCCAGCGGGTTGGTCCGCACGAACTCGGCCACGAGCCCGCGCTCGCGTGAGGCGTCGAGAAAGCGCGCACGGAACTCGCGGCGCCTCCCCGCCTGATCTGCCGACGCCACCGCTACCCCGGCGTAGCCGTAGGGGCTCACGATGTCGTACTCCGGCCCGCCGCAAATGTCGCGGCGGAGGTACGGCATGGACACCATCCCATCGTCTGAGACCGCGCACTCCCACACGCCGCGGTCGATGAGCTCCGCGGTCAGCCCGTACCCCGCCGTGTAATAGATGTCCGGCACGTCGGGTGGTCGGCGAAGGGCGTCGGTGGCCGACAGGAACTCGAGCCTCACCGCCCTGTCCCGCCTTGCCCTCCGGGTGCAGCCCACTGCAAGTGGGGCCAACGCGCGTGCAACTCGGCGAGATCGTCGGCGACGAGCTCGAAGAACCGGACCCTCGTGTCGGGGACCGGATGCGGGGCCCCCTCCCGACCGCCGGCACCGCCAGCCACCCGGAGGACGGCACGCTTGGCGGCAGCTGGCACCACGGGCCGGATCACCCGTCGATACAACGGCGACCGGGACAAGGCTCTGGCCGGCCCGCGCGCCACCAAGCGAGACTCCGCCGCATTGACCCGCTGGGACTCCAGGCCGACGAGCGGCGCCGGATCAACGCCGAGGAACGCGCACAGGTTGCGGACGATGGCGACCGGATCGGACTGGTAGTCCTCCAGCCGGATGCAATGCACCGCGCCCGACCCGAACTCGTCGATCCACGGGGCCAGCTGGTGGTGATACCTGCTGAACGCGACATACTCGCCAGCGGGGTCGAGGACCGCCCGCTCGAACGCCGCCGAACCTTCGGTGCCCAGCTGGCGCCAGTGACGCCAGTGGCTCACCGCCCGTTCGAACGGGTCTCGCAGCACCGCGACGACGCGAACACCGTCGCTGAGCGCCCGCCGTGCGGCCGCCACCGGCGGTTCTCTGAGCGGTCGTTGCATGTAGGCGGTCGACACTTCGCCACAGGCATGTTCCGGATGAGCAGCAACTTCCCGCGCGAGCGCTGCCACGCCCTCGTCACGGAACAGCTGGTCGGCCTCCTTGTCGCCGACCACACGGACCGCCGGGTGCAGCTGCAACAAGGTGTACAGGCTCGTGGTTCCCGACTTCATCGCGCCGACCACGACAAAGGGGTGGGGGGCGACAGCGGCGCGTGCCGGGCTCACGACGCAACGGCCCCGTCGAGCGCCGACCTGATCACCCCGATGATCTCCTCGACCTGCCCGTCGGTCAACCCCGAACCGCTCGGCAGGCAGACGCCCTGATCGAAGATGTGCTCCGCGACGGCGCCGCCCACCACGCGCGCTGCCTTCAACGCGGGTTGCAGGTGCATCGGCTTCCAGGCAGGACGGGCTTCGATCCCGACGGCCGCGAGCGCGGCGCACAGATCGTCGCGGGTCAGCCCTGTCCGGCGAGGATCCACCAAGCCGACGGTGAGCCATCGCGTGCTGAGCGCATCGGGCGGCTCAGGCATGAACTCGATGCCGTCAACCCCCGAAAGTGCGCTGGCGTACCGCTCGAAGATCTCGCGCCGGCGCTGGATCTTGCGGTCGAGCGAGCGGAGCTGCGCGCGACCCAACGCCGCGCACAAGTTGCTGAGCCGGAAGTTGAACCCGATCTCTTCGTGTTCGTAGTGGGCAACCGGCAGTCGCGCTTGTGTCGCGAGGTACTTCGCTCGCGCCACCAGGTCGGGGTTCTTCGACAGGAACATGCCCCCACCGGAAGTGGTGATGATCTTGTTGCCGTTGAACGAGAAGACCCCGCACTCGCCGAACGAGCCGGCCGCCCGCCCCTGCCAGGTCGCGCCGACTGCTTCCGCGGCATCCTCGATGAGCGGAACGCCGTACTCCGCACAGAGCGGCTCGAGGCGCGAGTAGTCCGCGCACTGGCCGTACAGGTCAACGGCCATCACTGCCGCGGGAAGCCGCCCCTTCGCTGCGTACGCGCGCAGCTCCTGTTCGACCAGGTCCGGGTCGATGTTCCACGACGCCACCTCGCTGTCGACGAGCACCGGCTCGGCGCCCAGGTGCACCACCGGCGCAACCGAGCCGACGAACGTGAGCGACGGGAGCAGCACCGTGTCGCCAGGACCAACCCCCAGCATCCGAAGTGCGAGCTCCAAGCCAGCGGTGCCGCTCGACAATGCCGTCGCGCTCGGAACACCAGCGAGCTGCGCCACCTCGCGTTCGAACGCATCGATCGCGGGACCGGCGGGCGCGATCCAGTTCGAATCGAACGCGTCGAGGAGGAACTGTCGTTCTGTCTCGCCCACGTCTGGGGCGGAGAGGTAGATGCGAATGTCAGCCATGGCGTGCGGACTCCGTGACGGAGGAGCGGACAGCGGCGATGACCGATCCGACTTGGTCGTCAGTGAGACTGCTCGCCAACGGGAGCGACACCGACCGCTGGGACTCGCGGAGGGCGAGCGGGAAATCGCCCGGGCGGTAGCCGTACGTCTCTGCGTAGTACGAGTGCAGGTGCAGAGGGATGAAGTGAACGCTGCAGCCGATTCCCGATCTCGTGAGATTCGCGGCGAGCTCGTCGCGCGGGCGCGAAGAACGGCCGTCCCCAACGCGCAGCACGTAGAGGTGCCAGGCCGACGTCACTCCGGCCGGCACGGTCGGCACGGCGAGGCCGGGCAGATCGGCGAAGGCCGACGAGTACCGCGCCGCGATCGCTTCCCGGCGGAGCCGCATCTGCTCGGCGCGCTGGAGCTGCACGAGACCCAACGCAGCAGCGAGGTCGGTCAAGTTGTACTTGAACCCAGGGGCGACGATGTCGTACACCCACGAACCGCCGTCCTCGTAGCGGGTCCACGCCTGGCGGCTGAGCCCGTGCAGGCTCATCATGCGCGCTCTGGCAGCGATCTCGGCATCGCCGGTGGTCAGCATCCCTCCCTCGCCGGTCGTGATGGTCTTGGTCGCGTAGAAGGAGAAACAGGCGGTACCGGGCTCCCCCTCGCGCAACCCGCCCACCGCCGCCCCATCGCGGGCGGCGGGAAAGGCATGGGCGGCGTCCTCGATCACGTGCATACCGTGCTCGGCGGCCAGCGTTCGGATGGCAGGCATGTCACACGGCACCCCGCCGAGGTGCACTGGCATGACGGCCTTCGGTCGCCCGAGCCCTGCCTCGGCGCTGGCCACCACGGCGGTCCGCAAGCGCTCGACGTCGATGTTCAACGTCGCTGGATCGATGTCGACGAAGACGGGGGTGGCGCGGAGGTAGCGGACCACCTCGGCCGACGCGGCGAAGGTGTAAGGCGACATGAAGACCAGGTCGCCTTCGCGGACTCTGTAGGCCTCCAGGCTGAGATGGAGGGCAGCCGTGCACGAGTTCAACGCAACCGCATGGTCGGCACCGACGGCCTCCGCAAAGGCCGCCTCGAACTGTTGGCACCGCTTCCCGGTCGTGAGCCAACGGGACCGCAGCACCTCGGTGACGGCGTCGATCTCCTCCTGGCCGATGTCGGGCAGCGCGAAGGGCACGGGGGCGTGGGAATGGGTACGCATCATGGCCGGTGTCGGAACGTGAAGCCCCGGTCGTCGGAAGCGAGCAGCTCGTAGCCCCGACCAGCCATCACTTCCTCGTACGAATCCTCTGTCCGGGCGAGGCAGATGTACGGATGATCGCGCTCGATCGTGTGCTCCAGTCCCCGCAATCCCGGCTCTTCGGCCCCGTTCGTCGTGATGCTCACCAGATCGACATGCTCGAGCCCGGCCTCCGCGATGAGCTCGTCGAGCGGCGCGGCCGGAACTTCCACGGTCGTGAAGCGGGCGCGCTCCTCCGCGGTGTAATCGGCCGTGCCATCGGTGAAGTTCGTCGCCGGGTGCTCGGGGTCGACCTCGAGGGTGATCGTGCCACGCTCGGACCAAGCACCGGCTTGCACGATTTCGACGTGCGAGAGGCGTTGAGCGGCTGCCACCCGCCGAAACTCGGCGACGCTGGTGGCGTCGGGCTCGACGACGAGCACCCGGCCGGACGGGCGGGTGCGGAGCGCGAACCCCATCGCCCGCGACCGCCCTGCGAGCAGGGTGTCCCGAGGCGCGCCCACCTGTACGACCGACGACGTCGGGGTCAGCAGGCTGTACGGCGGGTTTCGCCGACGGATCGCATCCGTCAGCCCGTACTTCACCCGGAACGGAACGTGCGGCAAGACCCGGTTCGCGCTCCTCACCACGGCGCGGTGGACCGGATTCCGGTGCGACCAGCGATAACGCAACTTGGTCCGAGCCCCCGGAGCGCTGCTCATCCGACGCCATTCTGCATGGCGTCGCCGCACCGGGCATAGCCGCACACGTCGAGCAGCTGGTCGAGCTCCCGTCCGAGCGCCGCCCGCTCTGACACCTCGAGCGCACGGCGACCTGCGCCGACGCGCGCGCTGGTCACGCTCGCCGCCGCCTGACCCAACGAGTCGGACCCGACTGCCAACTCCGCGAACTCGGCGACTTCCTTGATGGTCGACATGGGGTCGCGCACCAGCGTCTCGTAGCGGACCTCGAGCACCGGAACGTCGAGCGAGGCGAAGGCCTGGCGGGCATGCAGCACCGAGGCCTTCCATTGGCGCCCGCACACCACCAGCAAGTCCTCGCTCGCCAAGTCCTCGTCGATGCCGGGGTACCGCGGCCCCCACGAGCCGACACGGCGGTCGGTTCGGCGTACGCGACTCGCCAGCGACTGCGCGTAGCGCACGCCATAGCCCGGAACGAGACGGAACGGGAAGTGGCGGGCCTTGCGCGCAAGGTAACGCCAGTCGGTGGGCGCGATCCACTGTCGCCGGGTGGACTCCGCGACGTCGACCCCGTCGCGGATGAGGTGGATGAACACCGCATCGGGAAACGCGCTGGCGACATACGGCACCCGAAGCGAGTTGCCGACGGTCTTTTCGATCACCGTCGGCACGACGCCCGCGGCATAGCCGTCCACGAAGCCCGCCACGAACTGCTGCGCCTTCGAGGAGAGCTGCGACGGCTCCAGCACGTCATCGGGTGCGGACTCGTTGCCGGCCCGCCAGACGTAACCGATGTCGTATGGAACGGTTCCTGCGCCGGTCGCGACGGCCAGCGTGTCACGAACGATCTTCGTCCCGGATCGGGCTGCGCCGATCAAGATCACGTGTCGCGGGCTCACGCGCCCACCGCCGCAGGCCAAGGGGCGGGGCCGGAGCTGACGCCTCGCAAGATCGCGTCGGCCTCCGCTCGCTCCCACGACGCGCGACGGGCGAACGGCCGCCGGATGCCGAACAGCGAGGCGACCGTGCGCACGATCAGCTCCATTTCGTAACGCCACGAGCGATTGCGCACGAACACGAGGTCGAGCGCGATCTTGCGCGGCAGCAGTACCTCTGCGTAGTGCCGCTCCGCCAGGTCGGGGTCCGATGGGATGTCGCCTTCCTCCTCGGCGTAGTACTGGAGACTCCCCGGGCTCGTGAGGCCGGGGAGCACCTCGAGGGTCTCGAGCATGAACGGGGCGTAGTGGTCGGCAACGATCGTTGGATCCTCGGGGCGCGGCCCGACGATGGCCATCTCACCGCGGACCACGTTGGCGAGCTGGGGCAACTCGTCGAGCTTGAGGCGTCGCAGCCAGCGCCCAACCGGGAAGATCCGGGGGTCGACACCACTGGTGATGCGGCCGCCGCTGCCCGCCGGCGCGGTGCGCATCGTCCGGAACTTGAACATCGTGAACTCCGAGCCACCGCGTCCAACGCGCTTGGCCCGATAGATCGCAGGGCCACGACTCGACAACTTCACCGCAACGGCGGCGGCCGCGAGCACGGGGCTCGACACGACCAGCGCCGCGCCGGCCACGACCCGACCGAATGTGCGGTGCTCCCGGCCCGGCCTCATGGCGCACCAACCCGCTCGCCGTCGAGTGACGCGAACAGCTCGGCCCACTTCGCGAGCTGCAGCTGCGGGTCGAACTGGGTGCGGTACAAGGCCAACGCGTGGTCGCGCATCACCGCCAACTCGTCGCGCCGCCCGGCCAGCTCCAGCAGCAGGTCGGCCAGCCCACCCGCGTCGGCTGGATCGTGCTGAACGCCGGCACCCGCGGCCACAACTGCTCGAGCCAGCTCGGAGTCCGCCTCGACGAGGGCGAGCACCGGACAGCCGTTGCGCAGGTACGACATCGTCTTGCTCGGATATGCCGCGCGGATGACCCCCGCGACGAGGGACACAACGCCGAGGTCAGCCTCCTCCCGCAGCACCCGGGCGACCTCCTCCGGAGCCTGGTAACCGCGGAAGGAAACGTTCGTCAGCCCGCGGGCCTCCACGGTGGCCTCCAGCTCACTGCGCAACGCTCCGTCCCCCAGGAAGTCGAGGCGCACGCGGTCATCGGCGCCGACCTTCACCATGGCGTCGAGCACCGCCTCGATGTTCTGGAAGCGCCCGAGGTTCCCAGCGAACACCACGCGAAGCGGTGCGCGTCCCTGCTCGCGCCGGGCCGAGCCGGCCGGCGACGCGCCGGTCCACGGATCGAAGTTGTTGATCACCGCGACTCGCTCAGCGCCGGCACCCCGAGACCGAACCGTCGCCGCCATGTCCTTCGACAAGACGACGACCTCGGCGGCGGCCCGCTCCGTGCGCGCGTCGATCCGCCGCAGCAGGTCGGCCAGTCGCCCCGCCCGCAACATCCCGGGGGCGGTGACGACCTCCGGGTAGATGTCCTGCTTGTGGTACACGAACTTCGCGCCACAGAGGCGAGCCAACCAGGACGCCGCCTTCGCCGGCGCAACCGGCGGCGTCGAGGCGGCCATGATCACCTCGACCCTGCCGAGACGGGCCCGGCTGGCCAACAGCCGCACGCAGAAGGTGGCGAGGTTGAGGGCCTTCAACGGTGCCGACGTCCGATCATCGAACACCGGCCATCGCCGCACCGTGACGTTGTCAGCGAGCCGCTCGACCTTCGGCGCGCGGTCGACGACGGCACGGTTGTACGAGGGCTGACACGTGAGCACCGTGACCTCGTGGCCATCCTCGCCGAGCCGGAGGGCGATGTCGCGCAGGATGTGTGCATACGGCGGGGTGTCGGGCGCGAAGTAGCGGTGGATGAGCACGATGCGCATCAGGCGTCGCTCAGCCGTTGCTTGGAGCGGAGCCCGAGCCAGTTGCCGTGCACTCCGGCGAGGCCGCACACGAGGCGGCTCACCCTGATGGACGTGTCGGTGATCTGGTAGTCGGCAGGCACCGATGGGCGGATGCCTTCGGCCCACTGCGCGACCACCAGGTCGACGGCCCGGGCGATGGCTTCGGCGTCGATACCGGTGATCACGATCGAGCCGGTGTCGAGCGCCTCGGGGCGTTCGATGGCGTTGCGGATCGTGACGGCTGGGAACCCTGAGATCGCCGACTCCTCGCTGATGGTTCCGCTGTCCGACAGCACGCAGCGGGCGTTGCGCTGGAGCTGGTTGTAATCGAAGTAGCCGAACGGTTCGAGCCACTCCAGGCGGTCTCCAGCCTCGCCCGCTCGACCTTCGAGCCGCTTGCGCAGCCGAGGGTGGGTCGACACCACCACCCGCTTGCCGTCGCGCTCGGCGAGCCCCGAGATGGCCTCCACCAGCACGTCGAGCTGGGCGGGGTCGTCGACGTTCTCCTCGCGGTGCATCGACACCAGGTAGTAGCCACCCGGCTTCAGCCCGAGCCGTTCCAGCACGTCGGACTCGGCGATCCGGGCGTCGTACGCGGCGATCACCTCGGCCATCGGGGAACCGGTCACGAAGATCCGCCGCGTCGGCAGCCCTTCGGCCAGCAGGTTGCGACGGGCGTGCTCGGTGTAGCAGAGGTTGAAATCGGCGACGTGGTCGATGAGCCGGCGGTTCGTCTCCTCCGGCACGTTCTCGTCGAAGCAGCGGTTGCCCGCTTCCATGTGGAACACCGGGATGCCCATCCGCTTCGCCATCACCGCGGCGATGCAGCTGTTCGTGTCACCCAACACCAGCACCGCGTCGGGCCGCTCGGCCACGAGCACCGGCTCGATCCTCGACAGCACGCCGCCGAGCACCGCGCCGAGCGACGTCACCGGCACTTCGAGCCAGTGGTCCGGCTGGCGGATCGCCAGCTCCTTGAAGAACACGTCGCTGAGCTGCGGATCCCAGTTCTGGCCGGTGTGCACCAGGACGTGTTCGCAGTCGAGCTCCAGCCGGTGGATCACGCGCGACAACCGGATGATCTCCGGTCGGGTGCCCACCACGGTCACCACCTTCACGGCGCCACCCCCACGGCCGGCGACGTGGGTTGGCCGACCGGCTCGACGAACGTGTCAGGGGCGGCGGGGTCGAAGTGGTCGTTCGCCCAGAAGATGGTGAGCAGCTCGTCGTCGCCGGTGTTCGTGATGTTGTGCGTGTGCAGCGGGGGCATGTCGATCGCCACCGGTTCGTCGCCGCGCACCACCCACTCGTGAACATCGTCGGTGAACAGGCGCCGCAAGCGGATCACCGCGGTGCCGTGCAGCACCACGAACCGCTCGACCTTGTCGAGGTGGAAGTGGTCGCCACGAGTGATGCCCGGGGCGGTGGCCGAAAAGGAGGTCTGGGTGGCGCCGAAGCCGCGGGCGACCTCCACGAACATGCCACGCGTGTCACGGTGCGCGGTGAGTTGCTGAGGCGTGTTGCCGGGGAACCCGGCGGCGCGCAACTGGTTGAACAGCCGCAGATCGAGCCGGTCGTCGAGGTCGGGAAAGTGGGCTTGACCGTACGAATCGTGGAGTCGCCGGAGCCGCGCGTGCAGCTCGGGGATCGCGACGCGCTCGCCGGCCAGCGTGACCGTGCCGCTGGCGCGCCGGTCGATGGCCTCCAGCACCGACGCGGCGGCGTCCTGCACGTGGAACAGCTCGGTGCTGCCCTCGGGGTTCACCTCCGACGGGCGACCGGCGACCAGGTCGTGGCAGAACGTGGCGACCGCGGAGTTGTAGTTGGGACGGCCGCACTCGCCGAAGAGGTTCGGGAAACGCAGGTCGGCCACGGCGGCGCCGGTGCGCTCACCCCACGCCAACAAGCGCTCGCCGGCCGCGCGCTTGGCCGATCCGTACGTGGTGTCGCGAGCCGCGTGGATGGAATCCGCGTAGACGACCACCGGGGTGACGCACGCGCGGTCGAGCGCGTCGGTGAGCCGCTCGGCGAGCGCGGGGTTGATCGTTGCCACTTCTTCGTCGGTGCCCCGGTTCACCCCGGCGAGGTGCACCACAGCGGTGGCACCTGCCAGCGCGGTGGCGAGCGTGGCGTCGTCGGCGAACGAGTCCGGATCGAGCGACCGAACCTGTGCCTCAGGCCGTAGCGCGAGCAGGCGCGCCCGCAGGTGCCAGCCGAAGAAACCGTCGGCACCGGTGATCACGATGCGCTCCGCCGCGCTCATGCCGGCCCGTCCCAGGCAGCGAGCTCCGCTTCGATCTCGGGCAGGGAACGCAGCAGCTTCTCCACTTCCGGCACGGACAGGCGCCGGGTGTTGTGCGAGTGGAAGTCGTCGAGTGGGTCTTCGTCTTGGTCACCTTCGCTGAAGTACTTGGCGTAGTCGAGGTTGCGATCGTCGAGCGGCACGCGCAGGTAGTCGCCGTAGTCTTCGCCCCGGCGCAGCTCGTGTGCGGTGGCGAGCGTCTCGTACAGCTTCTCGCCGTGGCGGATGCCGATCTGTTTGGTGCCCACGGATGCGCCGAACACGTTCTGCACCGCGGTGGCGACGTCCGCGATCGTGGCCGCCGGCGCCTTGCGAATGAACACGTCGCCAGGCTCCGCGTGCAAGAGCGCGAACTCCACCAGATCCACCGCGTGGGCGAGCGGCATGAGGAACCGTGTCATGCCGGGCACCGTGATCGTGAGCGGCTGGCCGGCCCTGATCTGCTGCACGAACAGCGGGATCACCGAGCCCCGGCTGTACATCACGTTGCCGTAGCGCACCGTCGACACCGTGGTGCCAGATCCAGCGAGCTCCCGCGCTGCGGCTTGGCCCACCTTCTCCATGAGCGCCTTGCTCATCCCCATCGCGTTGATCGGGTAGACGGCCTTGTCGGTGCTCAACAACACCACCGACTCCACCGACGCCTCGTCTGCGGCGCGCACCACGTTGGCGCTGCCTGCCACGTTGGTGGCCACCGCCTCCAACGGGAAGAACTCACACGACGGCACCTGCTTGAGCGCGGCGGCGTGGAACACCAGGTCGACCCCCCGCATCGCCGCTGCGACGCTGCGGGCGTCGCGCACGTCACCGATGTAGAAGCGCACGCGGTGTCCAGGCGGGAGGCTGGTGCGCATCGCATCCTGCTTGGCTTCGTCGCGGCTCAGCACCCGGATCTCTTTGTGGTCGCGACCGAGCAGGCCGTGCACCACGGTGGAACCGAACGAGCCGGTGCCACCGGTGATGAGGATGGTCTTGCCGGTGTAGCTGGGGGTCATCGGGTCCTGACCGGTCGTGTCGCGCCGAGTGACCGAACGTGACGATCTTGCCGCACGCGGTCGGTGAGCTTCCTCATGCCTGACCTGCGTCGGCGCTTGCCGGCGAGCCCGCCCGGCAGCGGGCCGCGAGGGCTTGGACCAAGGCTTCGCGCCCCGCTTGGACGAGCAGGTCGCCGATGCCATGGCCCGGCATCGGCGGCACGTCGACGTGGGAGATCATCGGGTGCTTCGGGCGCCGGTCGACCTCGTCGGGGCTGAACAGCACCTCGCTCAGCTTCTCGCCGGGGCGCAGGCCCGTGTACACGACCCGTACCGGGCGCTTGCTCTGCTCGACCAGGCGTTGGGCCACATCGGCGATCTTCACCGGCTCGCCCATGTCGAGCACCAGCACCTCACCCGATTCGCCCAGCGCCCCTGCTTGCACCACGAGCTGCACGGCTTCCTCGACCGTCATGAAGTAGCGCTCCACGTCGGGATGGGTGACGGTGACCGGCCCGCCCGCCTCGATCTGGGCGCGAAACGCCGTGAGCACCGAACCCCGGCTGCCCAACACGTTGCCGAACCGCACCGACAGATACGTACCCTCGGCCGTGGCAGCGATCGCCGCCGTCAGTTGCTCGGCCAACCGCTTGGTGTAGCCGAGCACGCTCTGCGGGTCGGCGGCCTTGTCGGTGGAGATGTTCACGAACCGCTCGACGCCCACCGCCTGGGCCGCATCGAGGACGTGGTTTGTGCCCCACACGTTGGTCTTCACCGCCTCGGCGGGCCACATCTCGAGCAGCGGCAGGTGCTTGAGCGCGGCGGCGTGGAACACCACCTGCGGCACATGCTCGGCGAACACCGCGTCGAGCGCCTCGCGGTCACGGATGTCGCACACCACCAGGTTGCGGGTGTCGAGCATCGCCCGGCCCTCGATCGACATCTGCACCTGGTGCAGCGCCGACTCGTCGCGATCCAACATGATCAGCAACTCGGGCGCGAAGCGGTGGATCTGGCGGCACAGTTCCGAGCCGATCGATCCGCCGGCACCGGTCACCAGGACCCGTTTGCCGGCGATGTAGCCAGCGATCGAATCGATCTCGGTGTCGATCACGTGGCGGCCGAGCAGGTCGGCGTCGCTCAACGGCCGGATGTCGCCCGCGCCGATCTCGCCGCCGAGCAGCTCGGGTACTGACGGCAGCACCTTCACGTTGAGCCCCGCCTCGCCGGCGAGCTCGCTCAGCTCGCGGATCAGCGTGGAGCCCGCGCTCGGGATGGCGATCAGCAACGTGGTGGCCTCGACCTCTTCGGCCGCCTCGCCGATGCGGTCGCGCCCGCCGAGCACTTTCAAGTGCCGCAGGCGAGCGCGCGCCTTGCCGGGGTCGTCATCGAGCAGCGCCACGGGCAGCATCGAGCCGTCGGGGCTGCGCAGCAACACGTCGAGCGCCTGCAGCCCGCCTTCGCCCGCGCCGAACACGATCACCCGCTCGTCGGGGTCGCGCCCGTCGCGGCGGTAGCGCTCGAGGTTGAGACGCCACAGGTAGCGGATGGCGCTGGCCAGCACGAGCGCGGCAGCGGTGGCCATGATCATCGCCGATGCCGGGACCCAGCGGTCGAGCGGCTCGAGGTCGACCAGCGCGCCGACCGCGCCGGTGATCGCCACGGCCTCGGCGAGCGCCGCCACCTCCTCGAACGAGCCGAACCGCCAACGACCGCGGTACAGGCCGATCGCCCAGCCCACGACGAGCTGCAGGATCGCCGCGCCCACCGCGATGACGAACAGGTGTCCCCAGTGCACACGATTCGACTCGAAGTCGTAGCGCGACCACACCGCGAGCACCACGGCCACGATCCAGGCCAGCGCGTCGAGCACGGGCTGCAACACCGCCCGCTGCCGTGACGCGATCACGAACACACGCGGCAACGGCGACATGCGGGCAGGATCGAACCCGCGCGAGTCAACACCCATTGCCGCAACCCAACGAGACGTCCGCCACGCTCGAGTGCAAATCGACCCTGCTTTCGCTTCTGAGCACTGCAGAACCCCGGAGCGCACCCGAGAGGCGCCCAAGCCTGTGTCCAACCGCGCGCACGACCGGACTCACCCGCCGAGGAGCCTGTTCGCTCTGGCAGCCGAGTGGCCGGAGCCAACGACCGCAGAACCCGGTGAGCGAACCACCGAGTGCCGCGACGCGGACGTTAGCTGTCAAAACGCGCTTCGCGCTCATCGAAGCACTCTAGGTAGCGATTCGATGTCCCGTCGACAACCACCGCCGCCTGCGTGTGCGCGGTGAGCGCGGGCGCGCTCGCGCCGCGTCACCTCGAGCTCGACGCACCCGACCAAGCACCGGCAGGCCGCGAGCATCGCTCCCGCGTGCTCAACGATGCTGGTCCTATCGGCTACCGTCCACGCACTTTGAGCGTTGAACTGCACCAAGCGCGAGCCGAAGCCCGCCGGCGCCATCGCGACGCCCGCCAGTCCGCAGCTCGCCAACAAGCCCTGGTGTTCGTCGCGCTCTCGGCGATCCTCGCGGTGTTCGCGTCGGCACACCCCACCGGCCACACCGTGGTCGACGCGCTCTACCGCGCCGGCTTCGGCGCGTTGGTCGCGCTGGCCGCCGGCCGGTCACGCCGCGGACCCACCCTGGTGATGTGCGCGCTTGCGCTGGCCTTCAGCCGCGGCTGGTGGATCGCCCCCGCCGCGCTGGCCATCGTGGTGGCGTTCGCCGGCACCCTCCAACCACGCAGGTTGCGCCGCGTCGGGGCCGCGGTGGGGGCCGTCGCCGCGCAAGTGCTGTTGCACCTCCACGCCATCGGCTTCCACGGGCTCACCGCCCTCATCACCTGCGTGGCCGTGGCACCCGTGGTCGTCTCGGCTTACCGGGCAGCACGGAGCAGCACCCAGAAGGTCTGCCGCCGTGTCGCGATCAGTTTCGTCGCCGCGCTCGTGGTGCTGTCGATCCCGGCCGTGATCGGCGCCTTGCTCGCCCGCGCCGACATCCAGACCGGCGTGGCCAACACCAACCTCGCCTTCAACTCCGCCAGCAACGCCAACCAGGCCACCGCCGTGGCCGCCTTGAACCGGGCGCACATCGCCTTCCAACGCGCGCATCGAAAGTCAGCCAATCCGTTCACGCTCGTCTCGGGCCTCGTGCCCGTGGTGAGCCAGCACCGCACCGCGCTGGCGAGCACCACCAGCACCGCGGTCGACGTGACGGCCGTGGCATCCAAGTCGGCCAGCGAAGCCGACTACAACCAGCTTCGTTACCGGGCCGGCCACCTCGACACCACCAAGCTCGCCGCAATGACCCCGCCGCTCGAGCGCCTGACGGCCGCGCTCCGCAGCGCCGAGAAGGCCACCGCCAACGTCGACGACCCGTGGCTCGTGGGTCCGGTGCGCAGCCGGCTGCGCAGCTTCACCCACCAGATCGACAAGGCGTTGCCCGAAGCACGGCTCGCCACCGAGGCGTCGAGCGTCGCACCGGCGCTGCTCGGCGCCGACGGCCCCCGCCACTACCTCGTTGCGTTCATGACCCCCACCGAGCAGCGGGGGTTGGGCGGGTTCGTCGGCGCCTGGGGCGAGGTCGTGGCCGACCACGGTCACTTGCAGCTCGTCCGCTCCGGCGACGCCGGAACCCTGCGGCGCGCGGCACCCGACGGCACCCGCCACATCTCCGGGCCGGCCGACTACCTCGCCCGCTACTACCGCTTCGGCGCCCAGAACTCGCCGGGCGACGCGTTCTTCTCCCCCGACTTCCCCACCGACGCCCACGTGCTGGCCGAGCTCTACCCGCAGTCCGGCGGCGTGCCGGTCGACGGCGTGCTCGCGCTCGACCCCAAGGCGATGGCCGCGCTGCTCCAGATCACCGGGCCCATCCAGGTCGAGGGCCGGACGAGCCCCCTCACGTCGAAGAACGTCGAGCAGTTCCTCCTCCACGACCAGTACGTCGAGTTCCCGCAGCCGGGCATCCAGCAACGGGACCGTCACGACTACCTCCAAGACGTGATGCGCGCCACCTTCGACAAGCTCACCAACGGCACCCTGCCAGGGCCTCGGTCACTTGCCGACCTGCTGAGCCCCTCGATGCACCAGGGCCGGCTGCTGTTCTGGAGCCGCCACGCCGACGAGCAGGCGCTGATGAAGACGATCGGGCTCGACGGCACCTTCCCCGGGGCCCGCGCCCGCGCCGAGGGCAGCGACCTCCTCGCGCTGACCACCCAGAACGAGGGCCAGTCCAAGATCGACAACTTCTTGCAGCGATCGATCACGTACGACGTGCGCACCGATCCCGACAGCGGCGCCACCACCGCCACCGCCACCGTCCGCCTCCACAACACGGCACCGTCGACCGGCCTGCCGCCCTACCTGATCGGCAACAACTTCGGGTTGCCCGAAGGCACCAACGCCACCTACGCCACCTTGTACTCGGGGCTCGAGCTCGAGGCGGTCGACGTCGACGGCACCGACAAGTCCTTCGACTCCAACGTCGAGGCCGGCGCCAACGCCTACGGCCTGTCGGTGCAGATCCCGCCCGGCGGCACGCGCACGATCACGTACCACCTGTCCGGTGTCCTCCCCCCGGCCCCGGACCGGCGGCTTCCCGGCGGCGCTCACCGCGCCGCGACCCGCTACGCGCTGATCCTTCACCCCCAGCCGATGGTGCTGCCCGACCAGGTCGAGGTGCGGCTGAGCCTCCCGCCCGGATGGCACGCCGACCCCACGGCGACCCTCCGCGGCGTGCTGACCACCGAACGCACTTGGACAGCTGACGTCGACCACTGAGGGTGCAAAAGGGCTGGTGAAACGCCAGATAAACGAATAACTGGCACGCACCGCGCGCACGCGTCTAACCTGCGTGGTCATTGGTAGTCATTCATGGCTGCGTGCCAAGGCGGAACAGAGAACCCCGGCACGGTCGCCCGGCCGTCCATCCCTGGAGGGAACGTCCATGATCAAGCGTGTGCTGATCGTCGCAGCAGCACTGGTCGCGTTCACGGCTGCCCCCGCGTTCGCCCAGACACCACCAACGGGTCCGGGCTACGGCCCGCCCCCGGGCGCCCCGTCGCTCACCTGCTCCGCCAGCGTCGCGTCAACGGGTGTCACCATCACCTGCACCGGCTCGGGCTTCGGGCACAGCCTCACGATCACGATCGACTTCCACTCCCAGGCCGTCACTGTCGGAACGGTCACGTCTGACGCCACCGGTGCGTTCACTGCCCCGGTCACGGTCCCGAACGTCGCCCCCGGCGCCCACACGATCACCGCCACCGACTCCGCCGGCAACACCGCCAGCTTCGCGATCACGGTGCCGGCTTCGGCCACCGGCAGCACGTCCACCGGCGGCGGCCTCGCCTTCACCGGTGCCGAGATCGGCATGATGACCGGTGGCGCAGCCCTGCTGCTCGCCCTCGGCGGCCTGATCATCCTGGCCAGCCGCAAGCGCGCCAACGCCTGACGCCTGACGCCTGACCCCCGTCACCGCCTGACCCACCGTTCTGGGCTGAAAACGACGCGTCCCAACGCGTAAAAAGCAGCCCAGAATGGAGGAGAAGCGGGTCGGGAGGGGTCGGGGGGTCGGCGCGGGGATAGCGTCGGCGGATGATCTGTGTGCTTGCCGGTGGTGTGGGCGCGGCCCGGCTGCTGGCAGGGGTGGTGCAGGTCCACCCCGCCGGCGACGTGACCGTGATCGGCAACGTCGGTGACGACCTCGAGCTCCACGGTCTGCACATCAGCCCCGACCTCGACACGGTCACGTACACCGTCGCCGGGGCCATCGACCCCGACCGCGGCTGGGGCCTCGCCGGCGAGACCTGGCAGGCCATGGATGCGCTCGGCCGCTACGGCGGGCCCACCTGGTTCAACCTCGGCGACCGCGACCTCGCCACGCACCTGTTCCGCACCCGGCGTCTCGCCGAGGGCGCCACGCTCACCGAGGTCACCGCCGAGATCACTCGGGCCTGGGAACTCGGGTTCCGCTTGCTGCCCGTCACCGACGACCCGCTGCGCACGACGCTCACCGTCACCCTCGACCGCGGGGCCACCGAGCTGGCGTTCCAGGAGTACTTCGTCGAGCACCGCCACGAGGTTCCCATCACAGCGGTGCGCTTCGACGGTGCCGATGTCGCCAAGCCCGGCCCCGACGTGCTGGCCGCGATCGCCGCCGCCGATCGCGTGGTGATCGCGCCGTCGAACCCGATCGTGTCGATCGGCCCGCTGCTCGCCGTCGACGGGGTCCGTGCCGCCATCGAAGCCCGCCGCGCCGACACGGTGGCGGTGTCGCCGATCGTGGCCGGCGCGGCGTTGAAAGGCCCCGCCGATCGCATGCTGCGCGAGCTCGGCCACGAGCCCACCGTCGTCGGCATCGCCCGCCTGTACGCCCCGCTGGCGCGCACGTTGGTGATCGACGAGGCCGACGCCGCCCTGGCACCTCACGTCGAAGCCGCCGGCATCGAGTGCGTGGCGGCGCCCACGATCATGTCGAGCCCCGCAGCCGCTGCGACCCTCGCCCGCACCGTGTTGGACGCGGCGTGACGATCGAGGTCATCGCGGTCACCGGCATCGGGGAGATCCACCCCGGTGACGACCTGGCGGCGATCATCGCGGCCGCCGCCGACCTCCGCGGCGGCGACGTGGTGGTCGTCACCCAGAAGGTCGTGTCGAAGGCCGAAGGCCGCCTGGTGCCGGTCGATCCCGACGACCCCGCGTCGCGCCTCGCGGTGATCGAGGCCGAGTCCGTGCGGGTGCTGCGACGCCGCGGCGACCTCGTGATCGTCGAGACGAGACACGGTTTCGTGTGCGCCAACGCGGGCGTCGACCTGTCCAACGTCGACGAGGGATGGGCTGCGTTGCTGCCCGTCGATCCCGATCGCTCGGCCCGGCGCATCCGCGACGGCCTCCGCGCAGCAGCGGGCGTCGAGGTCGCGGTGATCGTGAGCGACACGTTCGGCCGCACGTGGCGTCGTGGCGTCACCGACATCGCCATCGGCTCGGCCGGCATCGGTCCCATCCTCGACTTGCGCGGCTCGGTCGACGACCGCGGCCGGGAGCTGCAGGCCACCGAAGTCGCCGTCGTCGACGAGATCGCCGGCGCGGCCGACTTGGTGATGGGCAAGGCGTCGGGCGTGCCGGTCGCCATCGTGCGCGGCGTCGACACCGGCTGGTTCCGGCGCGGCGACGTGCGCGACGAGATCGTCCGCCCACCGGCCGAAGACCTCTTCCGCTGACCGCTCCGCTGCCGGGACGCCGGGCGGTCCGCGTCCGCGCCGCGCCGCCGGAGCGACATCGTCCCACCGCGGGACACCTCTGCTGGCTCGCCACCGCCGACCCGCGCACTCCCCCGTCACACGGACCGAAAAGGGTCAAAGGTCCCGGGTGGTGCCCAGCGCCCGAACGGGCCAGCAGCGACCGGGACGAAAGTCCCGGGTCGGCTCGGGACTTCCGTCCCTGACGGCTGATCCCACCAGGCGAGGGCGGTGAACGCCCGACCGCGGATCGAAGCCCGCCGGCCGCCGGGCGGCCCGGCAGCGGACCCGGCCCACCACCCGCCCCCACCCGAGCGGGCCATTTGCCGCGCCCCGAAAACCCCCGACGATCGAGATGTCCGGCAAGACAGACCGGGCGACCTACTTGCCAAGCAAAGGACACGAACCATGGCAGTGCACCAAGCATCCAACACCATCGGTGGAGGCCACCCCGGAGCCCGGAAGCGGCGTGGCCTCAGCCGCCGCGGGAAGATCCTCGCCACCGTCGCGACCCTCGCGACCGCGGCTGCGGTCGCAGGACTCGGGACCTTCGGCACGTTCACCTCCACCACCACGGCCGGTCCCCAAGCCGACAGCTCGGGCACCGTCGTGCTGACCTTCGGGGCGAACAACCGCTTGGCCGTCGGCGCCACCAACCTGGCTGCCGGCGACACGTTCCAGCGAGGCTTCGAGCTCGACAACACCGGCACGCTGGACATGGCGTCCGTGACGGCAACCGTCACGCCGTCAGCCGGCACCAGCAGCAAGCTCGACACCGATGCCGTCAACGGCCTGCAGCTGCAGATCGACAAGTGCAGCCAGGCGTGGGTCGAAGCGGGGACCGCGCCGGCGTACACGTACACCTGCGGTGGCACGACCACATCGGCGCTGGCATCGACCCCGGTGGCGAACCTCACCACCAACACTGCACTCAGCGGGCTCAGCTCGCTGACCGCCGGCTCCTCGGACTACCTGCGGGCGACGTTCACGCTCCCGCAGACGGCCGACAACACGTTCCAGGGCCTGAGCACCACGCTGAACGTCGCCTTCACCGGCACCCAGCGGGCTGCGACCAACAAGTGACCTGAACGATGGTCCGAAAGATCGGGGCGTTCGCAGAGTGGGCGGCGGTCATCGTGGCCGCCGCCCTTCTGTTCTTCTTGGCCATCGGCCCACGCCTCTTCGACTACCGGACGATGGTGATGCTGACCGGTTCGATGCGCCCCGGCATCCCACCGGGGTCCGTGGTCGTCGGCACCACCAAGCCCACCAGCAGCCTCCGGGCCGGCGATGTGTTCACGTACCACATCCCGGTGGCAGACCACCGGGTGATCTCCCACCGCGTGGTGTGGGTGCGGCCGCTGCCGGGCTCGCACGGCACGGCGTACGAGGTCCAGACCAAAGGTGACGCCAACAACGGGAACGACCCGTGGACCGCCGTCGTGCGCACCAGGCACGTGTGGACGGTGCGGGCGACGATCCCCCACCTCGGCGACGCCATCGTGTGGCTGCGCCGCCCGCCCGTGCAGCTCGCGCTGCGGTGGATCCTCCCGGGCCTCCTGGTCGGCTCGATCCTGTGGTCGATCTGGGTCGACCACGAGCACCACGACGACCTCCAGGACGCCCGGTGACGACCCCCCGACCTCCTGCTGTGCGCGCTCGACCACCGTGGAGGTGGTCCAGCGCGCACAGC
>DASZTW010000011.1 GCA_035547835.1 Acidimicrobiales bacterium | reverse complement strand
GGCGACCGCCACGGTGGGATTCTGCGCGCAGAAGCGCTCAGGCGAGCGGGCGGATCGTCACGTGCGCCGCGCCGGCCACGGTCCCGTCGAGTGGCAACGGCTGGGCGAGGAACTGCCCGAGCGCCGACAGCGACGCAACCGCCGCAGCCGGAGCGCGATCGGCGAGGTCGACGGTGAACGTCAGCCGGCCGCGGCGATCGGCGATGACGATGCCGGGCGCCGGCTCCTGCGCCCCGCTGACCAAGTACGCAGCCCCCGGGCGGTAGAGCGGCGGAGTGGTCACGTCGAGCTGCCCGGCGCCGCGGACCGTCAAGCCCGAGCGGGTCACCGACGTGAGGTCCGTGAAGGCCTGCGGATCGTGGCGGGCACGGAAGGTCCAGCCCCACACACCGAACGTCGGCTCGGCGCTGCGGTAATCGAACGGGTGGGTCGGGTCGGTGGCCGGGGTCGGCGACGGGCGCGCGATCGCCGCCATCGCCATCGGGAGGAACTTGGCGAGGTCGCGCAGCCAGTACGGCCAGCTGTGCGTGCCCGGGCCGTAGGACCATGCCGTGATCGGGATGCCCGAACGCTGCACGGCCTGCACGAAGCCGGCGTTCATCGGCGCGATCACCATCTCGAGCAGCCCCGACGCCTGGCTCGACGGCGTGTCGAGCGGGCCCGCCTGGCCGTTGCCCCAGGCCGCGAACAGCGTGGTGTCTCCCAGGCTCGGGGCGAGGACGGTGGGGTCGTGGCCTTCGAGGTTCGCCTGCTGGGTCACCGGGTCGCCCCAGATGCACATCGACGGCGGCGTGCCGACGTAGCCCAGCGCCATCGGCAGCAGCGGCCACATCAGGTCCGTGTCGACCGCGCCGGAGAACGACCCTGCCGCGACGAACAGGTCGGGATGGCGGGCGGCGTAGCTCATCGTGCCGAACCCGCCCATCGACAGCCCGGCGATCACCCGGTGCTGGCGATCGGCGATCGTGCGGAACGTCGCGTCGACCCACGGCAGCAACTCGCGGAGATGGAACGTCTCCCAGGCGGGCGGCGTGAAGGTGGCGGGCCGGGTGACCTCGGCGCCGAACCAGTCGGTGTACCAACCACCGGTGCCGCCGTCAGGCATCACCACGATCATCGGGGTGTCACCGACGACGCGCTCCACACCGTGGCGCACCCAGTCATCGGCGTCGCCGGCCGCGCCGTGGAGGAGGAGCAGGACGGGATAGCGGCGAGCAGCCTGGGCCGGGTCGGCGTAGCCGGCCGGCAACAACACGTTGGCGCGGACCTGTCCGCCAAGCGCCGAGGAGAAGAACGTGTACCGGGTGACCCGCGCCGTGATGGGCTGCACGTGGACGACACGCAAGCGGGCGACCGGCGAGGTCGTCCGTGGCCGGCACACCGGCGACGGCACGCCCGCCGGTCGGTCCGCCCGCGTGCGGTTGCGGGGCGCGGCCGAGGTCGCGGTCGCCGCCGGGGCGGCGCCGAGCAGCCCGGCAACGAGCACCGACGTGACCGCGGATCCCCAGCGCCCGCGCACGACGGCACGTCGTGATCGCACGTCGGAGGTTTCGGCACGCGGCCGGATGGTTCCTTGCCACCTCCCTGTTCGCCCGCCCCGCCCGTCCCGCCCGCCCTCGACCCGTCCCGCCCACCTGTCCCGCCCACCCGTCCCGCCCACCACAATCTTCCGATCGGGGGCAGCGGGGAGAGACGTCGGGCGGCGCGGGTCGAGGGCGATTCGGGTAGACCGGCGACATGATCCACGACAGCGAGCCGGGGCCGGGCTCGCTCCACGAGGTGGTCGACGGCGTCCATGCCTGGGTGCAGCCCGACGGCACGTGGTGGCTGAACAACGCCGGGGCCATCGCCGGCAGCGACGGCGTGATCGTCGTGGACACCTGCGCCACCGAGGCCCGCACCCGCCAATTCCTCAGCGCCGTCGGCGAGGCGACCGGCGGCGCACCGATCCGAGTCGCCGCCAACACCCACGAGCACGGCGACCACACGTACGGCAACTGCCTCCTGCCGCCCGAAACCGTCCTGGTCGGCCACGAGAACATGCGGGCACACCTCCTCGTCGACCCGCTGATCGATGGCTGCCCACCGGTGTGGCAGCCCACGCCGGACTGGGGCGCGGTGACCCGTCGCGTGCCGAACATCGTGTTGCGGTCGGACCTGAGCGTGTACTCGGGGACCCGTCGCGTCGACCTCGTCCACCCCGGCCATCCTGCGCACACCACGGGCGACCTGGTCGCTTGGCTGCCCGAGGAACGGGTGCTGTTCACCGGTGACCTCGTGTTCCACGGGCTCACGCCACTGGTGATGGCCGGGGCGCTCGACGGCGCCCTCCGGTCGCTCGAGTGGATCGCCCGGTTCGAGCCCGACCACGTGGTACCGGGCCACGGGCCGCTGGTGGCCGGCGCCGACCTCGACCGGGTGCTCGGCGAGCACGATCGGTACTACCGGTTCATCATCGAAACCGCCGCCGCGGGCATCGAGGCCGGGCGGTCGCCACTCGAGACGGCGCGCGACGCCGACCTCGGCGAGTTCGCCGACTGGGCCGACGCCGAGCGACTCGTCCTCAACCTCCATCGAGCCATGGCCGACCAGGCGGGTCGCCCGTTCGACACGTCCGCCGCGATCGCCGACACCATCGAGTGGAACGGCGGCCCCATGACCACCCACGTCTGCTGCCTCGGCTGACAGGGCGACACATCCGACCCCGGCCTGGCGCGGCCCGCGCTCCCCACGGCCCCGACCCCCACCCGGCCCGCGCGACCCACGACCCCCACCCGGCCCGCGCGACCCCCGACCCGCGCACGCCGCAGCGGCCAGCCGCGAACGCCGGCTACCACCGGCACCGCCACCAGAACCGCCACGATCGCAAGGATCTGGTGAAAGTGTCGTTGCGCCGAGTTGACGCAGTCAGTGGTAGCGAAGGCACGATCCGCTGGATTTCGGAGCGGCGACATGATGTTTCATGTCATACTGATCGCACTTCCGCCGAGACTGCTCCGCTGCCCGAGGTTGGTCGATGCGACGAGTCCCCCTAGTGGCCGTAGCCCTCACCCTCACCCTCACCGTCGTCGGCGCGACCTGCTCGAGCTCCGGCTCCGACCCCCGGGTCAACCCGCCGCTCACGACCACCCCTGACCCCAACGCCCAGGCCAAGGCCGACATCCGGAAGGTGTTGGAGGGCTTCAACACGGCGTATGCGCGAGCTGTCCGCAACCCACAGACCCCGCCCACGGACCTACGTCAGTACGCCGAGGGGCAATACCTCGCAGCCGCCGAGCGCGCTGTCCAGGACCTCAAGAACAAGCGGCAGGTCGTACGCGATGCTCCGCATCCCGCCCGCATATTCGTGGTGCGGTCCATCCA
Organism: Acidimicrobiales bacterium; assembly: GCA_035547835.1. Classification (NCBI taxonomy): domain Bacteria; kingdom Bacillati; phylum Actinomycetota; class Acidimicrobiia; order Acidimicrobiales; species Acidimicrobiales bacterium. Next base: position 84,221 of record DASZTW010000011.1, on the reverse strand, counting down.
GGTAGATGGTGCCGAGGCAAACGCCAACACCTGCCGGGTGAGCGACGAGTGGATCGTCGAGGCAGCAACCGGCCACCCACTTAACACCGACGTTGGGATCTACACGAATCAGATCCACCTCGTCCGGCACGGGTCGGGGTGGCGAATCAATCGCGTGGTCGCGCAACAACTAACCAAGGGAGTGAGCACGTGCGGCTAAGGCTGCGCTTCGCGCGCGCCCTGGCCGCAACCCTGGCCGCCGGTGCCATCACCATCGCCATCGCCAGCGCGACTTGGGGCATTGGTCCTGATCCCTCGCCGAACCCATCGCCGGATCCCGGTTCGGCGACGGCGGGGACGCCGACGGTGACGGAGCCCTACCACGTGCCGGGGTCGCCGGGTCGAGCGCCAGGGCGGCCGACCGCGACGCGGCCGCTGACCCAGGAGGAGCGCAACCTCCAGACGATCTACACCGCGCTCTGCTCGACGTACCGCCAGGCGCAGGGGACGGTGTTGCCGTTCTGCCAGACGTCTCCGACGGCAGGCGCGCCGGCGAACCCGGGCCGTGACATCGCCATCGCCCTTCGCACACAGCTGCGCGTGGTGATGCCGCCGCTGCGCACCGCGCCGCCGCCGGGAACCTCGGCGGTCACCGGCATACCGGTGTGGCTGTGGGTCGACCCGAGCGCGGCCCGTCCGGTGAGCCAGAGCGCAACGTTCGGACCGTTGTCGGTGTCGATCACGGCCACGGCCACGGGCATCGACTGGGACACCGGCGACGGCCACCATCTCCATTGCGACGGCACCGGCACGCCGTACGTCGCCGGCCAGACCGACCCGTCGAGCACGCCAACGTGCAGCTACGCGTACACCCAGCGGTCCACCGTCGACGACCCCAACGGCACGTACACGTTGCGCGGGTCGATGACCTGGCAGGTGAGCTGGCGAGCCAGCACCGGCGAAGGCGGCACGCTGCCACCGTTGCGGGTGGCTGCGTCGATGCCGATCAAGGTCGAGGACCTCCAGCCCGTCCTCGACTGAGACCACGTCCCGACCCTCGCGCTTCTCGGCAAGCCGAGCACGTCGCCACCTCTCTCGCCCGGGTCGCCCGCCCACTTCGACCGCCCACGTCGAGCGCGCTCCCACGTCGGGGCGGGCGCGGACCCGGGGCGGGCGCGGGGAGGCGGTGAGGGTGGGTCAGGTGATGGTGAGGCCGGCGAAGTCTCCGGTCTCGATGCCGGTGTTGCGCCAGGCCTCGCTGTAGCGGAAGTACGCCGCGGGGCCGAGCGGGTATCCGCCGGTGATCAGGCCGTCGGGCCCGGGGTCGTGACCTTCGTTGTTGTAGTAGCCGGGCGTGCACTCCGACAGGAACTGCCAGAAGATCGGGTTGGTGTTGAGCGTGCCCATCCAGTCGTCCTCGGCCGCCTCGGTGAGCTCGACGCGGGTCGCGCCGCTGCGGACGGCGTGGCCGACCACGGCCGCGATGTTCCTCGACGCGTCGAGGTGGTTGGTGGGCACGTTGGCGATGAACGTGCCGCCTTGCGCGAGCTGCACCATGAACGCGTTCGGGAAGCCGTGGACGTGGATGCCGTGCATCGATCGCATCCCGTCGGCCCAGTGCTCTGACAGCGTGCGACCGCCGACGCCGACCATGTCGAAACCGTTGCGTCGCACCGCACCCGTGCCGACCTCGAATCCGGAGGCGTAGATGATGCAGTCGACTTCGTACTCCTGGCCCGCGACGACCACGCCGTGCTCGGTCACGCGCTCCACGCCCTTGCCGTCGGTGTCGACCAGGGTGACGTTCGGCTGGTTGTACGCGTCGAGGTACTCGTCGTGGAAGCAGGGTCGCTTGCACAGCTGGCGGTACCAGGCCTGCAAGGCGTGGGCGGTCTCTGGGTCGTGCACCACGGACTCCACCCGGGAGCGGATCTCGCTCATCTTCTGGTAGTCGACCTCCTCGAACGTGCTCATCACCGACTCCATGTCGGTGATCTCGCCCGCCGACGACACGAGACGGTCGCGCATCCGTTTGGCGAGGTCGGTCCAGCCGTCGTTCACCAGGTCTTCCGACGCGAACTCCGACGGCGTCATGTTCGCCACGAAGTTGTCGATCCAGCGCTGCTGCCATCCGGGCTCCGCCATCTCGGCGAACCACTCCGGGTCGATCGTCTCGTTGCCGCGCACGTCGACCGACGACGGTGTCCGCTGGAACACGTAGAGGTGCTGGGCGGCAGCGGCGAGGTGCGGAACGCACTGGACCGACGTGGCGCCGGTACCGACCAGCGCGACACGCTTGTCCGCCAGCCCGGTCATCGGCGCGCCGGATGGGTCGCCGCCGGTGTAGCCGTAGTCCCACCGGCTGGTGTGGAACGAGTGGCCCCCGAACGACGAGATGCCCTCGATGCCCGGCAGCTTGGGCACCTGCAACGGGCCGGTGCCGATCGTGACGAACTGCGCGGTGAAGGCGTCGCCGCGGTCGGTGCGCACGATCCAGCGGTCGCGCTCGTCGTCCCACTCGAGCTCGGTCACGCCGGTGTGGAACAAGGCGTTGTCGTACAAGCCGTACTGCTTCGCGATGCGCTGGCAGTGCTCGAGGATCTCGGGCGCGTGGACGTACTGCTCGGTCGGCATGTGGCCGGTCTCCTCGAGCAGCGGGAGGTAGATCAGCGACTTCGTGTCGCACTGGGCGCCCGGGTAGCGGTTCCAGTACCAAGTCCCGCCGAAGTCACCGGAGCGGTCGACGACCCGCACGTCGTCGACGCCGGCTTCTTTCAGCCGGGCGCCGGTCAGCAGCCCGGCGAACCCGGCGCCGATCACCGCGACGGTGACGTGGTCGGTGACCGGGTCGCGCTCGGCGACCGGCAGATACGGGTCGTCGAGGCCATGGCTGAGCTGGCTCGTGACGACTTGGTACTGGTCGTTGCCGTCCACGCGGATGCGCTTGTCGCGCTCCGCCGCGTACTTGCTGCGCCAATCGAATGCTGCAGCGGTCGGGTCGGTGGTGGTCACAGGTCCCCCCTGGTCGCTCGGCCGCCGGCTCCCCCACCGGCGCCGTTGGCATCTTCGCGTGTCAGCCCCTCCGGCACCGATTCGGGTCTCGTCCGCGTACGGTTCGGTCATGGAGCTCGCCGAACTGCAACGGCTGATGGATGACACTTACGGCGCGCAGGACCGCCAGCGCGGAACCGCTGCGACCCTCGCGTGGCTCACCGAGGAGCTCGGCGAGTTGGCGCAGGCGGTGCGCAAGGGCACGCGGGCCCAGCAGGTCCACGAGCTGGGCGATGTCCTGGCCTGGCTGGCGTCGCTGGCCAACCAGCTCGACTTGTCGCTCGAGTACGCGGCCAGCCGCTACCGCGACGGTTGTCCGAAGTGCCATTCGATCCCGTGCCGGTGCGCCCATTGAGGGCACCGGACCCGGCGGACGTCAGGACTCGGCGGCAACCAACTCGGCGATCTGCACGGCGTTGAGCGCCGCGCCCTTGCGCAGGTTGTCGTTGCTGACGAACAGCGACAGGCCCCGCCCGTCCGCCACTGTTTCGTCGGCCCGGATCCGCCCCACGTAGGCCGGGTCCTGACCGGCCGCTTCGAGCGGCGTCGGCACGTCCGCCAACGCCACACCCGGCACACCGGTCAGCAGCGACCGCGCCTGCTCGGGGCTGATCGGGCGGCTGAACCGTGCGTTGATCGACAGCGAGTGACCGGTGAACACCGGCACCCGCACACAGGTGCCGGACACCGCCAAGCCGGGGATCTCGAGGATCTTGCGCGACTCGTTGCGCAGCTTCTGTTCCTCGTCGGTTTCGCCGAGCCCGTCGTCGACGAGCGACCCGGCCAGCGGCAACACGTTGAAGGCGATCGGCTTCGCGAACAAGTGCGGTTCGGGGAACTCCACCGCGCGGCCGTCGAAAGTGAGCTCCGCGGCGTGGTCAGCCGTCTTGCGGACCTGCTCGTCGAGCTCGGCCACGCCGGCCAGCCCACCGCCCGACACCGCCTGGTACGTGCTGATCACCAGCGCCTCGAGCCCGGCCGCCTCGTGCAGGGGCTTCAGCACCGGCATGAACGCCATGGTCGTGCAGTTGGGGTTGGCGATGATCCCCTTGGGTCGCCGTGCCGCGGCGTCGGGGTTCACTTCGGCGACCACCAGCGGCACCTCGGGGTCCATGCGGAACGCCGAGGAGTTGTCGATCACGGTCACGCCCAGCGCGCCGATCTTCGGGGACAACTCGAGCGAGGTGCTCTTGCCGGCCGACATCAGCACGACGTCGAGGCCGGTGAAGTCGGCGGTGGCCGCGTCCTCGATCGTGAGCTCGGTGCCGCCCCACGCCATGGTTCGACCCGCCGAGCGGGCCGACGCGAACAACCGGAGCCGGCCCACCGGGAAGGAGCGCTCCTCGAGGATCCGGCGCATCACGCCACCGACCTGTCCAGTGGCACCGACGATGCCGACGTTGTACTGCCGCGAAGCCATGGCGCCAGGGTACCGGCGGGCCGGCCTCCCGCCCCAAGCGCGTTCTTCGGAGAGAGTCGGACGCGTCAGGCGGCGTCGAGACCGAACGCGGTGTGCAAGGCGACGACCGCCTGCTCGAGCTGCGACTCCTGCACCACACACGAGATGCGGATGGCGGAGGTGGAGATCATCTCGATGTTGATGCCCTCGGTGGCCATGGTCTCGAACACTTTGGCGGCCACGCCGGGGTTCGACTTCATGCCGGCGCCGACGAGACTGACCTTGCCGATGGCCGCGTCGGACGACACACCCACCGCGCCGATCTCGGAGGCGAGTTGCTCGGTGACCTGCATGCCGGTGTCGAGGTCGGCGTGCGGCATCGTGAACGAGATGTCGGTCACGCCGTGCTCCGACGTGTTCTGGACGATCATGTCGACGTTCACGCCGCGGTCAGCCAAGCGCCGAAACAGCGACGCAGCGACCCCGGGGCGGTCCGGCACGCCCGCGATGGTGACTTTGGCCTCCGACGCGTCGTGCGTGACGGCCGAGACGATGGCGTGCTCCATGTCGGGCTCCTCCTCGGTGACCCAAGTGCCCGGCTCCCACGTGAAAGCCGATCGCACATGCAACGTGACCCCGTGACGGCGGGCGAACTCAACCGATCGCATGGCCGGCTTCGGGCAACCCGCTGCGCACATCTCGAGCAGTTCGTCGAAGCTGACCTTGGGCATGCGACGGGCCCGGTCGACGACCCGCGGGTCGGCGGTGAAGACACCGGGCACGTCGGTGTACAACTCGCACGCGTCGGCGCCGAGCGCGTGGGCGAGCGCGACCGCGGTGGTGTCGGAGCCGCCGCGACCCAAGAACGTGATGTCGCGGTCGGTCGACACGCCTTGTGAGCCACCCACCACGGCGACGCGTCCCGCTTCGACCGCCTCGCGGATGCGGTGCGGGCGCACCTCCAAGATGCGCGCGTTCGTGTGCGTGGTGTCGGTGAGGAACCCGGCCTGGCTGCCGGTGAACGACTCGGCTTCGATCCCGAGGTCGTGCAGCGCCATCGACACCAGCGCGGTGGCCTTGCGCTCCCCCGACGTGATCAACATGTCCATCTCTCGCCCCGGCGGGCGGTCGGACACGAGCGACGCAAGGTGGAGCAGGTCGTCCGTCTCTTTGCCCATGGCGCTCACCACGACCACCACGCCGCCACCTCGGCGGTGTGCGCGCGCGACGTTCTCGGCGACCTCCCGAATCCGGTCGGGGTCGGCTACCGAGGTACCGCCGTACTTCTGGACGACCAATGCCACGGCCGGCAACGGTACCGGATCACCCCGCCGACCCCGCCCGCGTCCTCGGCGGCAGGTCGTCGCCGGAGCCGTCGCTGCCGGGCGTGGCCAGCGGCGTCGCCCGGCGGTCCTCCCCGTCGTACGGCTCGTCGTGATGGCCTTCCAACAGCCCGGCGAGATCGGCCGGATCTACCAGCACACCCGCCTCCCGGAGCTGCTCGACGACCTGCCCGACATCGCCACCGACCATGGCGCAGACCGCTTGGAGGTCGTCAGCGCGGATCGACAGGACCCGGCCGTTGTAGTCACCGCGGGCACTGCAGATGGCGTCGGTGAACCGCTCGAGTGGTGTGCCGGCCATGTCGGCGCGCAGCCGATGGAGGTCGAACACGAGACCCGGCCCCGTCGCCCGACCCAGTGGGCTCTCGTCGCCCAGCAGCACCTCGATCGGCACCGTGTAGAAGTCAGCCAGCGCCTTGAGGCGCGGGATCGACAAGTTGCGAAAGCCGCGTTCGTACGCGCCGACCGCCGACGCGCTCCAGCGACCACCCGACCGTGACTCGACGTCCGCGAGCGACATGCCCTGGGCGCGCCGCACTCGTCGCAGCCGCTGACCGAGCTCGCGGGATGCGTCGCCTTCGCCGGCGAACTGCGCCGCTGACAGGTGGTCGTCGTGGTCGCTCATCGGTCCGGTCTCCGCCAGTCCTAGCTGTCGGCCCGCAACCCACCCGTTCTGTGAACCGTAGCGACATCTCGGCCCTCGCGGCGCCATCTCGTCGGCCAGCCGGTCGGCGCCCACCCCAGACGCCCGCGCCCTACTGCTGTCGCGGGCGTTGGTAGGTTGACCGACTCGTGGGAACCGACAAGCGGCAACGCCAGAAGGCCTATCGCGACGCGCAGCGCGCCGCACTGCTCGCCCAACAGAAGCGTCGGCGCAACTTGCGGATCGCCGCGGGAGCGGCCGCCGCCGTGCTCGTGGCGATCGTGTTGGTGGTGACCCTCGCCGGCAACGGCAAGAAGGGCAGCGCCGGAGCCACCAGCGCGAGCTGCCCGAAGTCCGGCAACACGACCCGCAAGCTGACCTTCACGAGCGCGCCGCCCACCTGCCTCGCCAAAGGCACCAAGGCGAGCGTCACGTTCGTCACCACCAAGGGCGATGTCGTCGTGCAGCTCGACACCACCAACACGCCAGAGACGGCCAACAACTTCGCGTTCCTCGCGGGTTGGCACTACTACGACAACACGAAGCTGTTCCGGGTCGACTCCTCGATCGACATCATCCAGGGCGGGTCACCCCACACCGAGGACAACAGCGACGCCGGGCCCGGTTACTCGATCAAGGACGAGCCGGCGTTCAGCGTCGACCCGTCCACCCAGCAGCTCAAAGGCCCGTACCGCTACAAGGCCGGCGACCTCGTGATGGCTCGCACGTCGAATGCCAACAGCGCGGGCGCCCAGTTCTTCTTCGTGACGGGCCCCAACGGGTCGAACCTCGACTCCCAGGGCACGTACGTGACGTTCGGGCACGTCACCAAGGGACTCGACGTGCTGCAAGCGATCATGAAGGCGCCGTCGACCACCGACCCGGGCGGCTTGGGGCAGACGCCGAACCCGCCGATCGTGGTGAAGAAGGTGACCGTCACGACCAGCTGATCCGGCTGGTCGTCGGCTCGGGGCCGCGATCAGACGTGGACGTCGTCGAGGCCGGCGGGCACGCCGCCGATGTGGACGGTCACCGAGCCGGCGCCCGCCGCGCGCCACCTGCCATCCGCGTCGCGGATCACCGCAGTGCCTTCATCGACACCCAACAAGACCAGCCCTTCGGTGCTCAACACGCGAGTGCGGTGGAGCGCGTCGTCGGACCAGGTGTTGCGCTCGGGGATCACCGCCACGCCTTGCAGCAACCCGAGCCCCACCGTGAACGCGCCACCGCGGGGATCGACCATCGGGTCGCACAGCACTTGGCCCCCCGCGACGGACCCTGCCACGACCGCGCCTCCATGCCACGCCTCCACCAGTGCGTCCCACACCGGCGACTGCATCAGCACGGAACGCAAGTGCATCGGCGACCGGCCGGCCAAGTACACGAAACGGGCGTCTCGCACCGCCGCCGCATTCGCCTCGTCGAGCGCATCGGGCCGGCGAAGCACGTCGAGCGCGCGGACCGACGATCCGAGGCCGTGGAACCAGCCTTCGGCACGAGCCGTCAACTCCTCGGGGTGCTCATAGGCCGCGCCGGTTGGCAGCACCACGACCTCGGACGCGCCCGACGCGGCGAGCAACTCCTCGTCGAACGTGCACGCAGCCGTGAACTCGGCTCCGCCAACGAGCGCCAGCAGTCCCGTCATGTCCCCGTCCTCTCGTGGCGACCGGCCGCGGCACGCACCGTGCCGACGTCGGGGACGCTAACGGACGTCGGCACCGGCGCCGGGCGGCGCCGTGGCATCGATCGGCTACCGATCGGTAACATCTGCCGCCATGACAAAGCCGATCAAGCGTGTGGGGGTCCTCGGTTCCGGGATCATGGGTTCCGGGCTCGTGGAGGTGGCGGCCAAGGCCGGCTATGAAGTGGTGCTGCGCTCGCGGGCGCAGGCCACGGCCGACGCCACCATCACCGGACTCGACAAGTCGCTCACCAAGCAGGTCGACAAGGGCCGCCTCGAGGCGGCCGACAAGGAAGCGATCCTCGGTCGGGTCACCGGCACGGCCGAGCTGCACGACCTGTCGAGCTGCGATCTGATCATCGAGTCGGTGGTCGAGGACCTCGAGGTCAAAAAGCAGCTGTTCGCCGAGCTCGACAAGGTGGTCAACAGCGACGCGATCTTGGCCACCAACACCTCGACCCTGCCGGTCGTCGAGCTGGCGATGGTCACTGAACGGCCCGAGAGCGTCGTCGGTGTCCACTTCTTCAACCCGGCGCCGATGATGAGCCTCGTCGAGGTCGTCCGCCCCCTGACCGCCAGCGACGACACGGTCGCGACGGTCGTCGAGTTCGCCACGGCGTGCGGCAAGGACCCGGTCGAAGTCCAGGACCGAGCCGGCTTCATCGTCAACGCGCTCTTGTTCCCGTACCTGAACAACGCGGTGCGGATGATGGAGAACGGCACCGCGTCGCGCGACGCCATCGACTCGGCCATGAAGGGCGGCTGCAACTTCCCGATGGGGCCGCTGGCGCTGCTCGACCTGGTGGGCCTCGACACGTCGCTCGCGATCCTCGACGCCCTGTACGCCGAGTTCCGCGACCCGAACTACGCAGCGGTCCCGCTGTTGCGGCGGATGGTCACGGCCGGGCACCTCGGTCGCAAGAGCGGCCTCGGCTTCTACGACTACCGCAAGTAGCCCCGAGCCCACGGTGTAGCCCGCCCGGCGTGGTCCAGCAGCGTCGGGGGCGGGCCGCGCACCGACACGCTCACGCGCACCGCGGCGCGCTTGGCAGACTTGTCTGGTGGCGCAACGGCCTGAGGACCGCGAGCTGGCCGAGGTACTGGCCACGCTCACACGGATCGACGACTCCGGCGCCCGGTCGCAGCGAGTGCCGGAGCTGCTGCGCCTCACCGCGCGTTCCGCCCGGGCGGCCGGCGCCAGAGCGGTCGCGTCGGGGCGTTGGGCAGCCGACCTCGTCACGGAGATGGCGGGCCACCTGCCGGTGCGCGACGTGGCCACACTGCGCGCCCACCACGACGGTCTGTCGGGCGACGCGCTCGCCACCCGCCTGATCGACCGGGCCGCGCTCGCCACCGGTGCGGTCGGCGCGCTCGTTGGTGGCCTCGCGACCGTGGAGGAGCTGACCCCCGCCGCCTGGCCGACCCTTCCAGTCGAGCTCGTGGCCGAGACGCTGCTGGTGGTGGCCATCGAGATGAAGCTGGTGGCCGAGCTGCACGTCGCGGCGGGTCGCCCCATCTCCGGCTCGTTCACAGATCAGGCGGTGGCGATCACTGCCGCTTGGGCTGAGCGTCGCGGCATCGAGCCCGGCGTGCTGCTGCAGGGCGGCGCCGCCGACCTGCTCGGCCGCCAAGCCCGGCTCCGGTTGAGCCGCACGCTGCAACGCCGGCTGGTGCGACGCGGCGGTCGATCGGTCGCATCGTTCGCACCGTTGCTGGCCGGCGCCGCGGCGGGCGGCATCTTGAACCGGCGCGCCACCCGCGCCGTTGGCGAGCAGGTGAACGCCTCGTTGCGAGGGCGCCGGTGAGCCGGCCCACCGAGCCGTTGCCCACGCAGTGGGTGCTGCCGCCCGCCGCCACTGCAGATGACCAAGGCATCGTCGGCATCGGCGCCGATCTCGAGGCGGGCACGCTGCTCGCGGCGTACCGAGCCGGGCTGTTCCCGATGCCCATCGGCAACCGCAACACGTTGGCGTGGTGGTCGCCCGACCCCCGCGGGATCATCCCGCTCGACGAGCTGCGCATCAGCCGATCGCTGCGCAAGTCATGCACGCGCTTCGAGATCCGGGTGGACACGGCGTTCGATGCGGTCATCCGCGCGTGCGCGGCGCCGACGCGTCCCCACGGCTGGATCAGCGGTCCGATCCGGGCGGCGTACTCGGCCCTGCACGAGATGGGCTGGGTACACAGCATCGAGGCGTGGGACGTGCGCGATGACGTGCTGGCCGGCGGGCTGTACGGCGTGGCGATCGGTGGCCTGTTCGCCGGCGAGTCGATGTTCCACCACCGCACGGACGCGTCGAAGGTGGCGTTGGTCGGCCTGGTCGACTTGCTCCGCAGCGACGGATCCGGCGGCGCGGGCCGGCTGCTCGACGTGCAGTGGACCACGGAGCACCTCGCCACACTCGGCGCCCGGGACGTGCCGCGCGACCGCTACCTCCGGCTGCTGCGCGCGGCCCTCGACCTCCCCCTCCCCCCTGTGCTGTGAGCAGTTGACCACCCACCAGGTGGTCAACTGCTCACAGCAGGACGGGGGGGACGACGGGGGGGGACGACGGGGGGGACGACAGGGGGGACGACGGGGGGACGACGGGGACGCCGCGGGACGCCGCGGTGGGGTCAGCTCCCGGACGGGAGGCCGAGGTCGACCGGTTGAGGGACATCGAGCAGCGAGCGGTTGGGCTCGACGTCGCTCTTGCCGTCCGGTGGAGTCCGCACCGCCAGGACCTGGTGCACCGAGATCCGGTTGTCCTCGAACCCCAGCGCTGAGCCGGCCATGTACAGCCGCCAGACCCGGGCGCGTCCCGGACCTGCCAGTCGCTGCGCCTCGTCCCACTGCGACTCCAGGTTGGCGACCCACGCGCGCAACGTGCGGGCGTAGTGCTCACGCAACGACTGCAGATCGCGCACTTCGAGGCCGAGCCCCTGCATGGTGCTGACCACCCTGCCCACCTCGACCAGCGCTCCGTCGGGGAACACGTAGCGGCCGACGAACGAACGGGGGCGGATCGACGACCGCCTCGACGGGTCGGGTCGGGAGATCGCGTGGTTGAGCAACCGACCACCGGGACGCAGCAAATCGCGGAGATCGGACAGGTACTCCTTCATCCGCTCCTCGCCGACGTGCTCGAACATGCCGATACTGCTGATCGCGTCGAACGGTCCGTCGTGGATCTCGCGGTAGTCCTGCAAGCGGATCTCGACGCGGTCGCCGAGCCCGAGCTCCTCGACGCGCTCACGGGCCTTTTGTTGCTGCTCCTTGGAGATGGTGACGCCGACCGCCCGCACCCCGTGGTGGAGCGCCGCATGGATGACCATGCCGCCCCAACCGCAGCCGACGTCGAGCAGGCGCATGCCCTCGCGCAGGCCGAGCTTGCGGGACACGAGCTCGTACTTGGAGGCTTGCGCCTGCTCGAGCGTCATGTCGCCGGTGGGCCAGTAGCCACACGAGTACGTCCACGACGGGCCGAGGACGATCCGGTAGAAATCGTTGCCGACGTCGTAGTGGTGCGACACCGAGGCCGCGTCGCGTCCGATGCTGTGGCGCAAGCCCCGCGGCTTGGCCTCCTCGATGGGCCGAGGTGGCGGAGGGCCGATCGCGCCGACGTTGAACGCGCTCTTGGCGAGCGCGCCCAACGACTTGGGGTTGAATCGCAGCTCATACGGTTCGCTGACTTCGTCGACCAGCAGGTCGCGGGCGTTCAGGAGCTTGAAGATGTCGCCTTCGATGTCGAGCTCGCCGGCGACGTGCGCGCGGGCCAATCCGAGCTCGCCCGGCGCCCACAGCAAGTAGCGCAGCGCCAGCGGCGAGTGGATCACCACCGTGACTGGCGAATCGGCGGGTCCGGTCTCGCTGCCGTCCCAGCCTCGGAGACGAAACGGCAACTCGCGGCCGAGCAGGCTCCGGACGGTCGGCGCAATCGAGTCGACCACCGGGGTGGCGGAATGACGGCCGGACAGCAGCGGCTTCATGACGACCTCCCGAATCGGTTGTTCGCGAACCCGTACGCCGGCACGTCAGCACCGCGACGGGCCCCAGCCGCAGCCAGTCTGCCGGAAGGAGTGACGGTTGCCACGCGGCCGTGCCGGCGCGCGCCGATCCTGCCATCAGGGCTCGAAGCGCACCACCACCGCCTTTGACGCCGGCGTGTTGCTCTCGTCGGCGACCCACCCCAGCGGCACCAGCTCGTTCGCTTCGGGGAAGTACGCCGCGCAAGTGCCGGGCGCGACCGGGTACTCGACCAGCCGGAAGCGCGCGGCGCGTCGCTCGATCCCGTCGTGCGCGTCGCTGACCACGTCGACCACGTCGCCGCCGGAGAACCCGAGCGTTGCGAGGTCGTCGCGGTGGGCGAAGACGACCCGGCGTCCGTTCGAGATGCCGCGGTAGCGGTCGTCGAGCCCGTAGATCGTGGTGTTGAACTGGTCATGCGAGCGCACCGTCTGCAACAGCAGCCGACCATCGGGCACTTCGACGGGCGAGAAGTGGTTACACGTCAGGTGGGCCTTGCCGCTGGCAGTGGGGAACGTGCGGCTGTCGCGTGGCGGGTGCGGCAGCACGAACCCGCCCGGCAGCCGCACGCGCCGGTTGTAGTCGACGCAGCCCGGGATCACCTCAGCGATGTCCTCGCGGATGAGGTCGTAGTCGTCCGCCCTGGCGGACCAGTCGATCTCGTCGTCGCCGAACAACCGCGACGCAAGCGCGCACACGATGTCGACCTCGCTGCGCAGCTCGCTCGACGCGGGAGGGACCCGGCCGCGCGACATGTGGACCATGCTCATCGAGTCCTCGACGCTGACGAACTGGTCGGCGCCGCCCGTGCGGTCGCGCTCGGTGCGGCCCAGGCACGGAAGGATCAACGACGCCTCGCCGGCATGCAGGTGGGTGCGGTTGAGCTTGGTGGACACCGACACGCCGAGCCGGCAACGACCGAGCGCGTCGAGCGTGGCGCGGGTGTCGGGGGCCGCCGACGCGAAGTTGCCGCCCATCGACATGAACACGTCGACCTCGCTCCGGCGCAGAGCGTGGATCGCACCGACCGTGTCGAGCCCGTGGGCGCGCGGCGGCTCGAACGCGAACCGTCCGGCGATGGCGTCGAGCAGGGGCGCCGGTGGCTTTTCGAAGATGCCCATCGTGCGGTCGCCTTGGACGTTGCTGTGGCCACGCACGGGGCACAGGCCGGCGCCGGGCTTGCCGATCGCGCCGCGCAACAGCGCGGTGTTGGCCATCTCGCGGATGGTCGCGACGCCTTGGCGGTGCTGCGTGATGCCCATCGCCCAGCAGATGATCATGCGCTCCGACGCCACGATCCGGTCAACCAGCGCGTCGACCTCGCCGACGCCGAGGCCGGTGGCGGCGAGAAGCGCCCGTTCGTCGAGGCCGCGGAGGTGTGCGGCCAGCGCGTCGAAACCGTCGCACGACGACTCGATGAACGCCCGGTCGAGCACCGCGTGGTCAGCCGCCACGCCGTCGTCGAGCTCCACCAGGCGACGGTTCACGAGCTGGAACAGCGCGAGGTCGGCACCCACTTTGATCTGGAGGAACTGGTCGGCCAGCGGCGTGCCGCGCCCGGCCAGCCCGCGAGCCCGCTGAGGGTTCTTGAAGCGGATCAGGCCCGCCTCGGGCAGCGGGTTGATGGCCACGATCACCGCCCCCCGCTCCTTGGCGGCTTCGAGCGCGGTGAGCATCCGTGGGTGATTCGTACCGGGGTTCTGACCGGCGATGAGCAACAAGTCGGCCTGCTCGATGTCGTCGAGGGTGACCGACCCCTTGCCGATCCCGATCGCCTGGCCAAGCGCGACACCGCTCGACTCGTGGCACATGTTCGAGCAGTCCGGCAAGTTGTTGGTGCCGAAGCGCCGGACCATCAACTGGTAGGCGAACGCGGCTTCGTTGCTGGTGCGGCCCGACGTGTAGAAGACCGCCCGGTCGGGCGAGGCACAACGTCGGAGCTCGTCGACGACCAGCGCCAGCGCGTGCTCCCACGACACCTGCTCGAACCGGTCGGATCCCGCAGGCCGGAACATGGGATGGGTGAGGCGCCCCTGCTGACCGAGCCAGTAGTCGCTCCGCGCACGCAAGTCGCCGAGCGGGTGAGCCGCGAAGAACTCCGGACCGACCCGACGCAACGTGCCTTCCTCGGCGACGGCTTTGGCGCCGTTCTCGCAGAACTCGACGTGTCCTCTGTTGTCGGGGTCGGGCCACGCGCAGCCGGGACAGTCGAACCCGTCGGCCTGGTTGATGCGGGCGAGCAGGCGGGCGCCGCGCCGCACCCCGGCCTGGTCCCGGGTCTGGCGCAATGCGGCCACCACGCCGGGCAGCCCGGCCGCCCAGTCCTTCGGCGCGCGGGTGGTGAGCTCCACCTCGGACGGGTCGCTGGCCGGTGGCGGCTTGGTCATCGCGCGCTCGCGGCGGTCACTCCGTCGACGCGCACGGCGGCGGGCGGGTCCGACGGCGGCACAAGGCCGGCCACCGGCTCGGCGTAGACGTTGACACGCCCGGGTCGGACGAATCCGGCCAGCAGCAGGTTGGCGCGGCGGGCCGCGTCGACCGCCAGCGACGACGGCGCGCTGACCGCCACCAACGCGGCGAAGCCCGCGGCCCACGCCTTTTGCACCAGCTCGAAGCTCGCCCGGCCGCTCACGAACAGCCCGAGGCCCGCCGCCGGTAGGGCACCGCCGAGCAGCAGGCGTCCAACCACTTTGTCGACGGCGTTGTGACGGCCGATGTCCTCGCGGACCACCAGCACGGACCCGTCCGCGTCGAACGCCGCCGCGGCGTGCACGCCGCCGGTCAGGTCGAACAGCCGCTGGTGAGGTCGGACGCGGTCAGGGATGGCGGCCAGGGCGTCGAGGTCGAACACGATCGGCTGGCGCACCGGCGTGAACCGGTCGCGCAACACGTCGAGCTGGCCGGTGCCGCACCACCCGCACGACGACGTGGTGGTGCCGAGACGAGCAGTCGGCGCGGGCGCGAGGCAGCCGGTGTCGACCACGACCACGTTCGCGGTGAGGGCAGCCGCGCCGGCCTCGGTGGCGCCACCACCTCGTGCCTCGACCGCCGCGCAACGGCCCACGCGCAAGATGTCGGCGCCGCCGAGCAGGTCTTCGGCCCAGCAGAAGCCAGCCGCCAGCTCATCGTCGTGGCCCGGCGTGCGCATGGTGGTGGCCACCCGCTCGCCGTCGAGCCGGATCTCGAGCGGTTCCTCGACTGCGAGCTCATCGACGGTCACGTCGGTGCCTTCGCGACCGATCCGGAGGACGGACGCGGAGACGGATCGACCCTGCTCCATGCGGCCAACCTACCGGCCTGCCACCCGGGGAATCCGTGAGGACGGCGCACACAAAATGTGGAGGATCGGGCCACCGGCGTCGACAATGGGGAGATGACCGACCAGTCGACCGGCCGCGACAAGCCCTGGATGATGCGGACGTACTCGGGGCACTCGACCGCGAGCGCCTCGAATGAGCTGTACCGCACCAACCTCGCCAAAGGGCAGACCGGTCTGTCAATCGCCTTCGACCTGCCGACGCAGACCGGCTACGACCCCGACTCCACGTTCGCCCGCGGAGAGGTCGGGAAGGTCGGCGTGCCGGTGTGCCACATCGGCCACATGCAACAGCTCCTCGACGGCATCCCGGTCGGCGAGATGAACACGTCGATGACCATCAACGCAACGGCAGCCTGGCTGCTCGGCCTCTACGTGGCGAACGCCGAGAACCACGGCGTGCCGTCGGAGCAACTGCGGGGCACGACCCAGAACGACATCGTCAAGGAGTACTTGAGTCGAGGTACGTACATCTTCCCGCCGCACCCCTCGCGCCGCTTGATCGTCGACATGATCGCGTTCTGCAACGAGCGGATCCCCAAGTGGAACCCGATGAACGTCTGCAGCTACCACCTGCAAGAGGCCGGAGCGACGCCAGTGCAGGAGCTGGCGTACTCGCTGGCCACTGCCGTCGGCGTGCTCGACGGGGTGCGCGAGTCCGGCAAAGTCGACCCCGATCGTTTCCCCGCCGTGTTCGCGTCGATCTCGTTCTTCGTGAACGCCGGCATGCGGTTCGTCGAGGAGACCGCCAAGATGCGGGCGTTCGCCGCGATGTGGGCACGCATCGGCCGTGAGCGCTACGGCGTCACCGATGACAAAGCGCTGCGGTTCCGGTACGGCGTCCAGGTCAACTCGCTCGGCCTCACCGAGGCGCAGCCCGAGAACAACGTGCAGCGCATCGTGCTCGAGATGTTGGGGGTGACGTTGTCGAAGCGCTCGCGGGCCCGGTCGCTCCAGCTGCCCGCGTGGAACGAGGCGCTCGGCCTCCCCCGGCCTTGGGATCAGCAGTGGTCGTTGCGGATGCAGCAGGTGCTGGCGTACGAGTCCGACTTGTTGGAGTACGACGACATCTTCGACGGCTCGCACGTGATGGAAGCCAAGACCGCCGAGTTGGTCGACGGCGCCACCGCCGAGCTCGACGAAGTGCTGGCGCTCGGCGGTGTCTTCGAGTGCATCGACGAGCTGAAGGGCCGGCTGGTCGCGTCGCACGCCGACCGCATACGCCGCATCGAGACCGGCGAACAGACCGTGGTGGGCGTCAACTCCTTCACGGAGACCGAGCCGTCGCCGCTCGGCGGCGAGGAGAGCATCTTGAAGGTCGACCCTGCCACCGAGCACCAGACGATCGAGGAGCTCGTGGAGTGGCGGGCTCAGCGCGACACCGATGCCGTGAAGCGGGCGTTGGAGGAACTGGCCAGGGTGGCGGGCACCGACGAGAACATCATGCCGGCCACCATCGCGCTGGCCCATGCCGGTGGCACGACCGGCGAGTGGGCCGGCGAGCTGCGCGAGGTGTTCGGCGAGTACCGGGCGCCGACCGGTGTGGCCGCGGCCGTCGGCCACGGTTCCACCGACGGGCTCCGTGCAGTGGCCGAACGGGTGAAGACCCTGCCGGGTGGCCCGCCGCGGATCCTCGTGGCCAAGCCCGGGCTCGACGGCCACTCCAACGGCGCCGAGCAGATCGCGGTCGCGGCCCGCGATGCCGGCATCGAGGTGGTGTACCAAGGCATCCGCTTGACACCCGAGCAGATCGCGTCGGTCGCGCGCGACGAAGACGTCGAGCTGGTGGGCTTGTCGATCTTGTCGGGCAGCCACATGGAGCTGGTCCCCGAAGTCGTGCGCCTGTTGCGCGACGAAGGCGTGACGGTGCCGGTCGTGGCGGGTGGGATCATCCCTGAGGACGACCGTCCCAAGTTGCTCGAAGCCGGCGTCGCCGCGGTCTACACGCCGAAGGACTTCGAGTTCGCCCGCATCATGCGCGACATCGTCGCCCTCGTCGAAGCCGGCCGCGCCTCGCCCTGACCCACGTCCATCGGTCGCTGGGCCGACGCGCGGCACTCACCCGACATCGGGCTGCGCCGCGTGACAAGCTTCGTGGTGCGACGTAAGTGGCGGGAGCGATCGCGCGGGCGACAAGGGCGAGCGGGCGGCACCATGGCAGACAAGGGCGGAAAGAATCGAGGCGTCGCCGCGCCACCGGCTGGCGCGAACGTCAGAGCACGCGAGGTTCCAGCCACTCGACCGCGCCTCGGCCGCGACCACCTACTCGAGGCAGCGGAAGATCTCGTGTTGCACCTCCGCTTGCGCGACGTCTTGGCGTCGGTGGGCGTGCGATCGGTGGCGGACCACGCGGGCGTCGCCCCGGGCACGGTCAGCCACCACTTCCCCTCGAAGTCGGGACGGGCGGGTGAACCCAATCCCACGCTCGCGAGAGCCGTGGTCGAACATGTGCTGAGCCAGTCGCTGGCCGGGACGCGGTCCGCACAAGCGGCGGTGGCCGAGATCGTCGACCCCACGACCGGGCGAGGCGACGGCGCGGACCCACTCGGCCCGCTCACCGAACTGGCCTCGTCGGGTGAATCGCCGCTCAGCAACGCCAACCGCGACCTCGCCCTGTCCATCACCTTGTTGGCAGCAACCGTTGCCGGTCACGACCCCGACGCTCGGCGTCCGCTGCGAGCACATCACGAAGCGCGGATCGACCTGCTGGTCGAAGTGATCGACGCGACGCTGGATCTCAGCGGGCGTCGCATGGCAGAGGGAACAAGCGAGCGGGCATTCGCACGATCGCTGACCGCGCTGATCGACGGCTTCGCCATGCAAGCGAGGTACGACCCACACACCACGGCGGACTTGTTGACGAGCGCGGGGCTTCGGCTGTTCGACTCGTTCACGGTGAGCCACTCGGCCGTCGAGGAACCCGACCCGGAACACACCTTGTTCGCGCGGGTCGATCCACCGGCCGACGCCGCAGGCGTGCGTGAGACGATCGCTGCTGCTGCGTTGCGCCGGTACCGGGCAGGCGGCTGGCGGGCCGTGTCGTTGACCGCCGTGGCTGCCGACACCGGTGTGTCACGCCAGACGGCGATCCGCTGTTTCGGCCATCGCAACACGCTGGCGGCGGCGATCTGGGCCACGTTCATCCCGACGTTGGAGCACGGTCTGCGTCACGACGAACAGCTGCGCGTCGATCGGCTGTTGGGTCGCCACGTGCAACGCCTCGCCGAGCTCGCCCATCGGCACCCCCGCCTGACGGCGGCGTTGGTGTCGTCGTTCTGGTACCAGACAGCCCACGTCGGCCCACCCACCGGCGCGTCCGACGACCCACGCGTCATCGCGCCCGTTCCGTTCGTCTTGGTGCCGGTGCTCGAACAGCATCGGTCGTCGTTTCGGGCCGGGCTGATCGATTCGCCGTCACAGAGCATCACCTTCGCGGGCATGCTCACCAATCACGCGCTCACCGCCGCAATCGCCCGTCAGGAATCGGCGACCGACATCGCGGCGTACGTCGTGGCCACGACGATCGCCGGTGCGTTGACCCGACGACCGCCACCGTTTTGACCCTGCCTCGCTTCCGGGCGGTGCAGACGCGATCGATCTTCAGCAGTGGCTCGAGCTCGGCGGAGCGGGGCCGAGCAGGCGCAGCACCGCCACGAACAGATCGCCTCCGCTCCAGCCGCCCGACTCGGCAGCGGGCGACGATGCCCTGGACGCGGCTGAACCCGTGGCACGTGCGGTGCGCGCCACGGGTTCAGCTTCACGTCGGCCGCGTTCCGCCATGTTGCCCACCCGTCTCCGACGTGTGCCCGCGACGGGGCCGCGGGTCCGGACCGAGTGGTCCGCCGGGGAGAGGGGACCATTCGCGTCGTGGCCATGTACAGGACGATTGATGGGACGTGGATGGGAAGTGCGCCGGCACGACCACTACTCGTGGCCCAGCTGGCGCGCTTCGCGTCTCAGTCGCGGCCCGCGGCACCGTTCGTGGTCTCACGGTGACAGTGGGCCACGCCCGGCGCAGCCGATCGAGTTCGCGGGAAGGATGCCGCCCGCCCGACCGTGAATCCCTCCGCGCTGGCGGACAGCGCGGGCCTGCGCCGGCAGGGGCGGACACGATGGAAGTCGAGGACCTCGAACCAGAGCTCGTCGGCGTCGCGCGAGCCAACACCCCCGGCGCGCTTCGGGAGCTCAGCACGCCGGCGCTCGACGCCGCGACGCTGGCGTGGCAACGGACCCAGGCCCTACCCACCCCG
This sequence comes from Acidimicrobiales bacterium, assembly GCA_035547835.1. NCBI lineage: Bacteria > Bacillati > Actinomycetota > Acidimicrobiia > Acidimicrobiales > Acidimicrobiales bacterium. The sequence goes on along the minus strand of DASZTW010000011.1, from coordinate 64,553 downwards.
ACGATCAGCAACTTGATCGACGCGGCGATCGAGCAGATCGACGCGGAGGTCTACCGGAAGGCCGCGCACGCACTGGTCGGGTCCGGCGAAGACCGCTGGCGGCCCCTCTCCAAACGAGACCGCGCCGCCGCCCGGCAGTTCGGCGTCACGTACGACGCGTTCCGTCGAGCACGAGGATCAGGGCGCAGCCGTCGCCACGAGGTCTTGCGCGAAGTGGCCGTCTCCATCACCCGCCTCGCCAGTGCCGGCGCAGCGTCGCTCGACCTCGCGGCGGGGAGCGCCGTGGCGGTCGACGCCCCTCTGCCCGTCGGTCGCTCCGCATCGCTCGCCGATGAGCCCCGCGCCGACGACTCCGTGCCGAGCTCCGTCGCACCCGTCACCGACGGGGGCGACGGTCACGGCGACCTGTCGATCGGCGGCGACCTGCCGGTGGACCGCGGCTCGCCCACAGCAGAACGTGACGGGCCGGAGCCCGACGGACGCCCGACTCGACGAGGACGGGTGTTCGTCAGCGCCGCCGCGGTCGTCCTCCTCGTCGGCGCCGCAATCGCGTGGCTGGTGGGTTCGGGCCATCATTCGCACGCCCAGCAGCGGGGCGCCGCGCCGGAGTCGACCGCGGCGTCGCCTGGCGCGGCCGGTTCCGCTAGGCCGTGCGGAGTGAAGGCTGGTGCCATCGAAGATCCCCAACTGCAGGCGATGGCAGTGAAGATCGCCCAAGTCGCAGCCGCACGAGGCGGCACCGGCCGGCTGGGTTGCCCGGCCGCTCCGGTGGGCCAGTGGCAGCGCATCACTTACCAGAAGTTCGGCGTCGACCCGACCTCGACGATCGTCCTCGGCGTCGACGCCGACCATGTGTTCACGATGACTTTTGCCGAGTGGTCGTCGTATCACGAGGTTGGAGGCAAGAGCGGTGACAACGCGCAGACCCTGGTCGGGTTGCCAATCGGCCCACCCCACACGGTCGATGGGCACGTCGAGATGGCGATGGACAACGACGGCCTGCTCGTGGGCGAGGCGGCTGACGCGCCGTTCTTCTTCTTGCTGACCCCCGTCCGCCACTACTGGGACGACCACGGCGGCGCGAGCGGAGAGCTCGGTCTGCCTCGGTCGAACCCCACGATCGTGAGCGGCGGGCTACGCCAGGACTTCACCGGTGGGTACCTCACGTTAGGGCTCGACGACCAACTGCACTTCACGCTCGTCACCGACCCGGCCAAGGCGCTCCCCGCCGCCCCGCTCGACCACCGCATCCTGCGCCACTCCGACGGCACCACGTGGTGGATCAGCGCGGACGGATCTCGGCACTGGATCGGGACCGGCAAGGCCTTCGCCTGCCTCGGTGGCTGGGATCGGGTGACCAACGACGTGCCCGGCTACGCAGTGGCGACGTTGCCGTACGGGCGCCCGGCGATGTGCGGTGACGAGAACCGCTGACGGAGCACCCAGTCGCGGTACGTTCCGATCGGCACGGCCTCGCAACTGCGAGAGGTCGTCACGGTCCGGCGGCGGGCCGATAGATCCACGGCTCGGTCCCGAACTCGTTCGTCGACGCCAGGATCAGGCCCTGGCTGTTGACACCGAGTGGCGCGATCCATGTCCGACCACCCGGTGGGTCGATGCGGACGGGCGTCGCGGTCGTCGACGCCCACGACAGCAGCGCCATGGACTGCTCACCCACTTGGTAGGCGGCCGCGAGCCGGCCGTCAGAGCTGGCGGCGAGCCCGGTCAACAGGTCGACCGCCTCGCCCCCCGGCCCGCTCAACACGGTGGGCGCGCCAGACTGGGAAGGCCATGTCACTGGGGCCTTGTCTCCCTGCGGCGCGTCGGCGACACCCACGACCCGACCATCGCCGAGCACCGCGTCGGGAACGACATCCTCGTACCCGGAAGGGACCGCGAGCCTGGTGTAGGCGGCGGACGGCGATGCCCACCCCAACGCGCAGATGCCCTGCGTGGAGTTGCAGACCCCCACGATCGCACCGTCGGCGCCGATCGCGGTCGGGGTCACGTAGGTGGTGTCGTCTGGCTGCGACAGCGCGACGGGTTGAGCGGCTGGCGAGGTCCACACGTACGCCTTCGTCGCATACGGGCTGGCATCGTCCTCGCACGCGGCGACCACGATGCCGGAGTCGTTCACCGCGCTCGGGAAGACGTACGTTCCGCCGCACGCGGTAGGTGCGGCCAGCACCGCCGGTGGCGCAGTCGGCGAGGCCCACAGCAGCAGGTGTAGCGCGGCCGGGGCTCCATCTTCGTCGAAGCCCGCGTCGCCCCACCCCACGATGACCCCGCCCGGGCTCACCGCGGTCGCTTGACCTTGGTTGTCGTCGTCCGGCAGCGCCAGCAGGGACGGCTCGGCCGATGGCGACATCCAGACCGCCGGCTGGTCGCGGTCAGAGCTGTCCCTACAGCTCCCGATGAGATGCCCCACATCATCGAGCCCGCGAAGGTCGCACGTCGAAGGGGTCGACACCTCGGCCCAGGTGCCCTCCGGGGTCTGGTGCTGTGCGCGCTGGTAGTACTCGGGGCTCGTGGCGAGCGTGGCGGCGAGGCGGATGTCGCCGTCGCGCAGCACCACTGGTGTCCAACCGGCCAGGCCCACCGGATCCGGCCCGCGATCGAGGAGCGCGGCGTACAGCTTCCGGACTCGGTCTTGTCCCGACTCGGTCGACTGGAAGATCGAATACGCGACGGGCTGGCGACCCTGGGTCGCGGCGATCCACACCCAACTGTCGAGGCCCCGGCTGTCCGGTTGGCGGTGCAGGATCCGCTCGTAGAGGTCGGTGACCCACACCCGGAGATCTGACTGGCCAGTCGCACGGAAGTACTCGGTCGACGTGTAGAACGCGGCGCCAACCTGCGCGATCGTCATCTGGCCGGACTCGATGAGGTGGTCCCAGCCGGCGAGGCCGGTCGGATCCGGTTCGCGATCGAGGGTGTCCCGGTAGAAGCCGGTCACGAGATGCGAGACGTACGCGTCGGAGTTCGCGATGTTCCACACGAACCCATATCGACTCGCGCCCCCCTGCAGCGCGGCCACGACGTACTGGGATTCAGCGCCAGATGGCGCTCGACCGAGAAAGTCGTGGTAGACGGCAGCGACGTAGTTCGCGTCGGTGGCCGGCGACGCCGCGGCCGGGACCGGCGACGACCCCGCCACGAGTGTGACCAGCATCGCTGCCGCGGCCAGCCACGCCACCACATGGCGCCCGCGCACAACCGCGTTCGCCCGCATCCCGCCCGCAGTGCTCATCGAGGTGCCCTTCCGTCATCGATGCACGCCGCCTGCTGCGACGGCTGGCAGATCCGAACACGGCCGGGGCGCACCGTCAAGGCACCTTGCTGGGACATCAGTGGGAGGCTCGTGGCCCGGTGCCTCAGCTCGGCTCTGAGGCCCCGACAGCGCGGGACGCCCACGACAGCAATCAGGGTCGGGCGACGCCGATGGGGTTGGGCACCGGGACGACGCCGGCGTCGATGACATGGCGCGCGAGGGGCGTCGCCAACTCGAGCGCACGTTGCACCCCCGCCGCACCAAGGGCATCGAGGGGCACGGCGGCGAGACGGTCGGTCGTTGCCTCGATCTCTCGGCGCAACGACAACCCACCGGCGGTCAGGAGGCCGTCGTCGCGGAGCAACCCTCGCTCACGCAACGCGGCGCCGGCGCGCTCCCATGCCTCGTCGGTCCAACCCCGGTTGGGCTGCAGCGCCTCGCGGGTGACGGCGCCCGTCGCCTCATGCAGCAAGCCGGCCTCGAGGCCCGAGACGCCCGCCGCCACGTTGGCCAGCACGTGGCCGTCGCCGCGGTGCTCGCGCAACACGGTGGTCGCGAGCCACAGCGACGCCACCGGATCGGCTGGCCGGGGAACGGCCGACCACGCGGCGGCCAAGGGCCGGCCGTCGAATGTCGCCGCGTCGACCGCCGCCCACAGCAGCGCCGCGAGCTCCGCCAGCTCGCCCCCTTCGCCAGCCGGCAGGCGCGAGCGGAGCGCGTCGGCCACGGCATCCGAGCGCGCCACCATCACTTGGTGGGGGTCGGCATGTGACCAGGCGTCTGGCAAGGATCGCGCGACCATCGCGGGTGCGAAACCGAACGCCATCGCGGTCACGGCCTCCGGGCCGATCGCACCGAGCGGCGCGAAACGCCCGGCGAAGTAGCCCATCCACCACCCGCGCAGGCCGAGGTCCTTGCAAGCCTGGGCGGGCTCGGGCGCGAAGTACACCACCGCGTGGATCGGTTCGTACACCTGCCACATGCGCCGGGCCGGCGCCGGGGAATCTTCTGCCACGGGCGCAACCTAGTGTGCTGGTCTGACACACCGTCAGAGCAGGCACCGGGGGTACCGAGATGAAGACGCAGGCGGCGATCATGTGGGAGCCGATGCAGGAGTGGAGCATCGAGGAGATCGAGCTCGACCCGCCCAAGGCCCACGAAGTCCTGGTGGAGCTCACCGCGTCGGGCATGTGCCATTCCGACGATCACATCCGCACGCAGGACATGCCGGCGCTGCTGCCGATCATCGGCGGGCACGAAGGTGCGGGCGTGGTCATGGAGGTGGGGCCCGAGGTCACGACGCTGAAGCCGGGCGATCACGTGGTGTTCGGGTTCATCCCGTCGTGTGGGCAGTGCCCGTCGTGCTCCACCGGCCACCAGAACCTGTGCGACAACGGCGCTGCGCTGCTCGCAGGCCTCCAGATGGACGGCACGTCGCGCCACCACGCGCGAGGCAAGGACCTGTTCACGATGGTCTGCCTCGGCACGTTCGGCAAGCACTCGGTGGTGCACGAGTGGTCGTGCATCAAGATCGACGACGACATCCCGCTCGAGTACGCGTGCCTGGTGGGCTGCGGGGTGACCACGGGGTGGGGGTCGGCGGTCTACGCGGCCGACGTGCAACCCGGCGACGACGTCGTCGTGCTCGGCGTGGGTGGCATCGGCGCCAACGCCGTGCAAGGCGCCCGGCTGGCCGGCGCCGAGCGGATCTTCGCCATCGACCCGGTGGAGTTCAAGCGAGAGCAGGCCCTGAAGTTCGGCGCCACCCACACGTACTCGTCGCTCGACGAGGCGTTCGAGTTGATCCAGCAAGCGACGCTCGGCCGCATGGCCAACAAGGTCATCTGCACCATCGGTGTGGGCAAGGGCGAGCTCATCCCGCAGGTGATGACGCTCGTGGCCAAGCGGGGCACCGCGGTGATCACCAACATCCACTCCGTCAACGAGACGGAGATCGGCATCAGCCTGCTCGACCTCACGCTGATGGAGAAGCAGATGATCGGCACGCTCTTCGGTTCGGCCAACCCGCGCTACGACATCCCGAAGCTGCTGGAGCTGTACCGCCAGGGCCAGCTCGACCTCGAAGGCCTCGTGACGCGCACGTACGACCTCGCCGAGATCAACCAGGGCTACGCCGACATGCTCGACGGCAAGAACATCCGCGGGCGTCTCGACTACGCCGTCTGACTGCGACCAGCCGGCCCGCAACCAGCGGGGCCCTGGCCATCATCGCCACCCGCGACCGCGGCCTCAGGGCCTTGAGAGTTGTTGTGTGGAATGACATGACATACGCTTGATGCTCGATCGGCGCCTCGGTGACGGCAGCCCTCCAGCTGTCGCACCCAGGAGAGTGTCGTGGCTCGCAGCTCCGCCGATCCCACCGAGCTCGCCCACCTCGCCGCGGCCGAGCGCGCCCTCGCCGAACACGTGCTGGTTGCGCTCGCGCCGCTCGACGACGCCGTGGCGCGGGTGTGGCGCGGTGCCGACCCGGTGGTGGTCGGCTCCTATCCCGAGGTCGTGGCCGAGACCCGCACGTTCGCCAGCCGCGTCCTCGCAGAGGCCGACTTCGTCAGTCGCGTCGCCCATGCCTTCGAAGCCGCGGACGGAGCCGGCAGCGGCCATGGCCCAGTGGTCGCCGATGACGCACGCTTGGTCGCCGCGTTCGCCGCCACGACACCGGCCCTCGGTCTGTTCCACGACCTCCGTTCGATGTCGCCGGGACGCCTCGGCGCGATCCTGCGCGAGCTCGGCCCCGCCACGCTCGATGCGCTGCTCGCCGATCACCCCGCGTGGATGGGCAGCACCGACGGGGTGCCGCTCGACCTTCGCTACCGGGCGAACCACCAGCAGGTGCTCGCCGACCTGGCGGCGGCCGAGGCCGCCGGCAACGCCAGCGCCGCCCGGCGTCTCCGCGTGCTCACCCACGACCAAGTCGTGTTGTACGACCCTGACGGGGGCCGGGTGGCCGTGGCCTTTGGCGACGTGTCGAGGGCCGAGCATGTGGCGATCACCGTCCCCGGTGTCGGCGAGTCGTTCTCGACCTTCGTCGGCCGACCGAGGACCGACGGCGCCAACCTCGCAGCGGAGATGGAGCGGCAGTCGCGGCGCGGCGCCGCCACCATCGCCTGGCTCGGCTACCGGCCTCCCTCGAACATCGTGGCGGGCACGGTCGACGACGCCGCCCGCCGCGGCGGCGACCAGTTGACGGCGTTCGTCCACGGCCTCGGCCTCACGGCCCGGCAGTCGCTCACCATGGTCGGCCACTCCTACGGCACCATCGTGGTGTCGCGGGCCGAGGCCGGCGGGGCCGGGGCACGCAACGTCGTGCTGCTGGGAAGCCCCGGGGTCGAGAAGTCGTCGGCGGCGAAGATCGGTGCGCCGGCCGACGGTGGCGTGTACGTCGAGCGGGCGCCGGGCGACTACGTCGCGATCACCGAGGCGTACGGCACCGACCCGAGTGCCCCTCGGTTCGGTGCCGTACGGATGACCACCAACGCGCCCGGACGGCCGGAGGTCTCATTCCACTCGCGGTACTTCGAGAAGGACTCCGAAGCGCTGCGCAACACGGCCGCCGTGGCGACCGGCCACGACCCCGAGGTGCAGCGGGCAACAGCCGGGGAGCGGATCGTCGACGGAAAGGACCACCTCGACGAGCTCACCGGCGGAACCCTCGACCCCAGGCGGCAGGCGATGGACTTCATGGCCCGGCATTACCACGGCCCTGGGCATGAAGCGTTCCAAGCCGCCGACCGGGTCCTTCACGGCGTCCATGGGATCACCGACACCGCCGAACGGAACTTGATCGACCGCGGCGTCGACTTCGCCAAGGAGGTCACCAAGTTGCCCCACAGCGTCATCGACGTCCCATCGCTCCTGCCCTGATGGGGCCGACCGCGGGGCGATCAGTCGGACCGCGGCGTGGCCACCTCGCCGCGCACCTCGTCGGCGTCGGCGTCGAGCGGCCGGCCGGCCCAGCGGACCCGCCCCGGGGTCGCCGAGAGCCGGGCGATCACCTCGGGTTGGGGCATCCCGTCCACGTCGACGATGGCGCCTCGGGCCACTACGTGCGCGTCGGCCGCGTAGTCGGCAGCCGAGTACACCGGCGCGATCGCCGCACTCGCCCCGTCGAACGCCGCGAGCACCTCGGTCATCGGCCGTGCGCCGATCCAGGCCGCCACCAAGTCGTCGACTTCGTGGCGGTGGGCGACGCGGCCCGCGAAGTCGGCAAAGCGCGGATCGTCGCCGGCCCCAACCAGCTCCATCACCCGGCCGGCCACCGACTCGGCCGACGTCGACACCGCCACCCAGTGGCCGTCAGCGGTGCGATACGTGCCGCGAGGAACCGAATACGGGATGCCCGATCCGAGTCGCTCCTGCAACCAACCGGTCTGGTGGTGGGCCGCGACGACCGGTCCCATGAGCTGCGCCAGCGACTCGAGCAGGTTGACATCGACGACCTGGCCCTTGCCGGAGTGCAGCGCCACCATCGTGGCAAACGCCGCGGCCAGCCCCGTGACCTCGTCGGTGAGCGCGATCGGGGGGAGCAGCGGCGCACCGTCGGGTTCGCCGTTGACGGCCGCAAAGCCGGACATCGCCTCGGCCAGCGTCGCGAACCCGGCGCGCCCCGCGTACGGGCCGGTCTGGCCGAACCCCGTGACGCGCACGACCACCAGCTTGGGGTTCGTCGCCAGCAGCGTGTCGGGCGCCAAGCCGAGGCGTTCGAGGGTGCCGGGGCGGAAGTTCTCCACCAGCACGTGCGCCCGAGCACACAGGGCACGCATCACGGCAAGGTCGTCGGGGTCCTTCAAGTCGAGCGAGATCGTCCGCTTGTTCCGACCGAGGTACTTCCACCAGAGCGTGACGTCGTCCGCCGGATCGCGCCACCCCATCGCTCGCGTCGTGTCACCGCCGTCGAGACGCTCGACCTTGATCACGTCGGCGCCGAAATCGCCGAGGTAGCGAGCGCAGTGGGGGCCCGCGAGCACGGTCGAGCAGTCGATGACGCGCAGGTCGGCGAGCGGCAACGGTCCAGAGCCGATCGGCGAAGGATCACCGGGCAGGTCCGCTGGTCGATGGGGGTCGGGCACGCACCGACGGTAGCGTCGGTGCGGTGAGCGGCCCCCACGACCACGACGAGCCATTGGCGGCGCCGGTCCGGATCCGCGGCCACTTGTGGCTGCGGGTGCTGATGCCGATCCTCACGGTCGCAGCGGGTGTCCTCGGCGCCACCACGCTCGTGTCCCACAGCGACCAGTCGACCGGCGCGTTGGCGCTCACGGTGCTGTGTGGCCTCGTCACGCTGGTGGCGTGGTGGGGCGAAGTGGCGATCGACCGCGAGCGGCTCGCGGTGCGGGTCCTGCAGCGCGACGGCAGCCAGATCCTGTCCATGGACCGGGTCCGGCTGGTGGGTCTCAACCCCGGCTCTGCCTGGCGGGGCGGCGCCACGCTCGTGGTGCAGGACGCGGCGGGTCGCACGGTCGCGGTCGGCGGCGGTTATTTCCCGCTGCGACGTGTGTGGGCCGCCCTCCGGCCCTATGTGGTGACCAACCCCGAAGTCGTGGTCCACCCGAGCGTCAACGCGCTCGCCGGTCAGCGAAGGCCGAAGGCGAAGCAGCGGTCGGGGAGCTGACCGAAGGCGTAGTCGTGGTACAGCCCGGCGTACATGCCTTTGGTCTTCTCGGTCCACGCCAACGCTTCCGGGTCGGAGATCCGGCGGTGGATCTGCAGCACGCCGCCGTCGTACACCCGGTACTCCGCCCAAGTCCCCGGGTACTCCTTGACCGACGCCACCTCGACCCACGGCACGTCGCCGGTGACCGCGAAGCGCCGCACCCGGTTGCGGTGGGTGTGGCCGGCGAAGTAGCCGATGATCGACGGTCGGCCGGCCACCAGGTCGACCAGCGCGATGGAGTCGTCGGGGCGGATGCCGAAGTAGTCCGCGGGTCGTTCGGTGTGGCTCGGATCCCAGAGGTGGTGGTGACCCATCACGATCACCGGCCGGTCGCTCGCCGACGCCATGTCGTCGAGCCAGTCGAGCTGGTCGCGGTCGACCCCGCCACCCGGTGCGCGCTGGCGTGACGTGTCGAGCAGCGCGATCCGCACGCCTGGCAGCACCACTTCCTGGTGCGGGATCGCGCCGAGGTCCGTGTCGTAGTAGCTCTCGTGGTTGCCCCGCACGTACGTGAGCCGCTCGCCGAACGCGGGCTCGTAGACCTCCCGGAACCGGTCGTACTCCTCGACCGTGCCGGTGCTGGTGAGGTCGCCCTTGACGATGACCGCCGGCGGGTCGAGCGCGGCGATCTCGGCCACCGCGCACCGGTTCATCAACTCGGGATACGGCTCCTCGCCGGGCGCGGACCGGAACGTCGGGCCCACGTCGGAACCCTCGATGAGCCCGGCCTCGACTTCGCCGAAGTGCACGTCGTTCACCGTCGCGAACGTGGCGAGCAGCTCCCCCGGTTCCGGCAAGGTGCGGAACGTGAACCCCTCGATCTCGTACTCGGTGTCCGGCGCGAGCCCGTCGTAGCGACGAACACTGGTCCCGTCGTGGATCACCGCTTCGTGAGTGCCGACCGTGGTGAGCTCCGGCCCCGACGGCGGTACGTGTTCCACGTGTTCGCGCTGCGCCACGGCAGCGACCCTACCGATCGTCCACCGACCGGTGTTCTGGGCGCCCAAGCGTGCCCCCGGGGGCGCTGTCACCTGCCCCGGAAATGGGCGCTTGGAGCGGCGAGGGCCGGACGGTCAGAAGGGGCGGTCGCGGCGGACGGGGATGGGCTTGGTCCACCAGCGGCCGGAGAACCGCCAGCGGGGCGGGGGCTCGGGAGCCGCGGCCATGACGGGACGCTCGGTGGCGACCTCCAACGCGGCGACGATCGCGGCCATCTCCTCGTCGGTCGGCTCGGGCGCCACGTGGTGGACCACCGGCGAGGCCGAGCCCGCGCTCGACGACGTCGAGTCCGCCGAAGCGGGCGGGGTCACAGCGGGACGTTCCCGTGCTTGCGCTTGGGGAGCTCCTCGCGCTTGGAGCGCAGCAGCTCGAGCCCGTTGATGAGACGTACGCGGGTCTCGGCCGGGTCGATCACGTCGTCGACGAACCCTCGCTCGGCCGCCACGTAAGGGTTGCAGAACTTCTCCGTGTACTCGTCGACCAGCTCGGCGCGCCTGGCCTCCGGGTCATCGGCGGCCTCCAGCTCCTTGCGGTACACGATCTCCACCGCGCCTTGGGGGCCCATGACCGCCAGCTCGGCAGACGGCCACGCGAACGCGAGGTCGGCGCCGATCGACTTGGAGTTCATCACGACGTAGGCGCCGCCGTACGCCTTGCGGGTGATGACCTGGATCCGCGGCACGGTCGACTCGCAGTAGCTGTACAGCAGCTTGGCCCCGTGACGGATGATGCCGCCGTACTCCTGGTCGACGCCGGGCAGGAAGCCGGGCACGTCGACGAACGTCACCAGCGGGATGTTGAACGCGTCGCATGTGCGGACGAAGCGGGCGGCCTTCTCGGAGCTCTCGATGTCGAGCACGCCGGCGAGCATCATCGGCTGGTTCCCGACGATGCCGACGGGGTGGCCGTCGAGCCGGGCGAACGCGCACACGATCGAACCGGCCCAGTGGGGGAAGTACTCGAAGTACTCGCCGTCGTCGACCACCGATTCGACGACCGTCTTCATGTCGTAGGGGATGTTGGGGCTGGCCGGCATCAGGTCGATCAGCTCGGGGCACAGGCGGTTCGGGTCGTCAGACGACGCGAAGTGCGGCGGCTCCTCCAAGTTGTTGGAGGGCAGGTAGCTGAACAAGAAGCGCACATCGTCGAGGCACGACTTCTCGTCGTCGGACACGAACGTCGCCACGCCTGACTTGGTGGCGTGGCTCATGGCGCCACCGAGCTCCTCGAGGGTGACTTCCTCGCCGGTCACGGTCTTCACGACATCGGGACCAGTGATGAACATGTGGCTCGACTCGCGGACCATGAAGATGAAGTCGGTCATGGCCGGGCTGTACACCGCGCCGCCCGCGCAGGGGCCGAGGATCACGCTGATCTGCGGCGTCACACCCGACGCCTGCACGTTGCGGTAGAAGATGCCGCCGTAGCTGGCCAGGCTGACCGGCCCTTCCTGGATGCGGGCGCCCGCGCCGTCGTTGAGGCCGATGACCGGTGCGCCCACCTTGAGTGCCAGATCCATCATCTTGTGGATCTTCTCGGCGAAGACCTCGCCGAGCGCCCCGCCGAACACCGTGAAGTCCTGCGAGAACACGAACACCTTGCGACCGTCGATGGTGCCCCAGCCGGTGATGACGCCGTCGGTGTAGGGCCGCTCGGCCAGCGCGCCCTCGGGCGCACGGTGGCGGGCGAGGAGGTCGAGCTCGTTGAACGATCCGTCGTCGAGCAGGTACTCGATGCGCTCGCGGGCGAGCATCTTGCCGCGCTCGTGCTGGCGGGCCACCGCACGCTCCGAGCCGGGCTGCTGCGCTTCGGCTTTGCGTTCTTTGAGCTGCACCAGCCGCTCGGCGATGGGGTGTTCGGGCATGTTCGCAGGCTAGGCGAGGGCCGGATTTCCGCCCAACCCACGGCCACGCCGCGAACGCCGAGCTCAACCCCTGGCGAAGTGACGGATCATGCCCTTCAGGTCGTGGCGAACCTCGCGCTGCACCGCGGCCCGCGCGAGACGGCCGATCCCCGGCAGCGGGACGCCCTCGACGTGGCGCACGCGGGTGCGGTCGCCCTCGGCTACGGCCGCCATCCCCACGAGATAGATACGACCGCGACCCTGCATGAGGCAGAAGCCCTCTTCGAGGCGGGCCCGCAACGGCAGCGGGACGGGCACCTTCCCCGACCACGCAGAGATCGCCAGGTCGGCGCCGTCGCGCCGGTTGATCCGGATGCGGCTCACCGACCCGTCGAACTCCGGGACCGAGCGCTCGAGGTCACTGATCCACGTCCACACGTCGTCGAACGGCGCGTCGACCACGCCTTCGGCTGCTGCCACGAACGGGTTGGCCGCCTCGATCACCCGCAGCCGGGCGATGGCGTCGAGCTCGGCCGACGGCCAGCCGACGTGCGCGTCGCTCGTGTCGGTCATGCCGTCCACCTCCTGGAGAACGCAGTGCGAGCCCGATGGAGGCGCGACTTGGCCGTGCCGGGCGCGATGTCGAGCACTTCGGCGACTTGCTCCTCGGTCCAACCTTCGAGGTCGCGCAACACGAGGATGGCGCGGTGTGCCGGTTGCAGCGCGGCCAGCGTGGCGCGCACGTCGAGCACCGTCGAGGGGTCGGGCAGCGTTGCGGCGGCGGCGGACTCGGCGAAGCCGGGCGCCTCGGGGTCTATGGGCACGACTTTCGTGGCGCGCTGCGCAACCCGAATCGACTCGCGCACCGCGATCCGCCGCACCCAACCGGGGAACGCGGCCGGGTGCCGCACCCCGCCGACACCACGGAGGATCGCGATGAACGTCTCCTGCATGGCGTCGTCGCCGTGCTGCAGCGCGATCGCGCCACAGACGCGCGCGACGTACGGGCTCAGCACCCGGACCAGACGGTCCTGCGCGAGCGGATCGCCGCGACCGGCGCGGCGGATCAGCGGCTCCCAGCCGCCGGCGGGCTCGTCCATCACGACCAAAGAGGGAGGGAACCTTTGAAAGGTTCCCTCCCTCTACAGGACATGACCACCGCGAACTCCTCCGACAACGTGACCCACCTCCGCCGCACGGGCGGTTCCGCTCCGGCACCCATCACCGTGGTCGGCGGCGGCCTCGCCGGGCTGATCGCGAGCATCGCAGCTGTCGACGCCGGCGCGTCGAGTGTGCGACTCGTCGAGGCCCACGCGGGCCTGGGCGGGACGGCCCGCTCCACTCCGGGACCGTGGATCGCCAACCTTGGCCCGCACGCGCTCTACACCACCACTGGCCTGTGGACCTGGCTCGTCGACCACGACCTCCTGCCCCCGGTCGTCACGCCGAGCACGGTACGGGCCCGCTTTCGCTGGCAGGGTCGCCGGCGGGTCATGCCGCCGTTGGCCCGCCAGCTCCCCCGCTTCCGTCAGCATCTCGCCAGCGCACCGGTCGACCAGTCGTTCCGCGAGTGGACCAGCAGCTTCCTGCCCGACGAGACCGTCGCCGCGCTGTGGGGGGCCGCTGGCGTGTTGACCTTCGACGCCGACCCCGGTCGGCTGTCGGCCAGGTTCGTGGCCGACCGCTTCGAGCAGATCGCCCTGCACGCCAAGCCGGTGGCGCGCTACGTGGCCGGCGGTTGGTCCGCGCTGGTGGCCAGCCTCGCCGCAGCGGCGCGCGACCGTGGCGTGCTCATCCAGACCGGCGAGCACGTGGCCGAGCTGCCCAGCAGTGGACCCGTCATCGTGGGGGTCGGCGCCCAGTCGGCCGCGCGCCTGCTCGGCGACGACGAGCTCGCGCCGCGAGGGACGCGCACGGCCCTGCTCGACGTCGGCCTCCGCCATCGTTGGGACGACCCGAGTGCGGTCGTCGACCTCGACCTCGCCGGCTTCGCCACCCGCGTCACGTCGGTCCTGCCCGACCTGGCACCCGACCGCGACGAACTGGTGCAGCTGCTGGTGGGATTGGAGCCAGGCGTGGCGCTCGCCGACGGGGTGGCCACGCTCGAGGGGCTGCTCGACGACACGTTCGGCGGCTGGCGCGACCGGGAGGTCTGGCGGCGTAGGTCGGTGGTGGAGCACCGCTCAGGCGCGCTCGACCTGCCGGGACACACTTGGCGTGACCGGCCCGCGGTCGACCGAGGCGACGACGTGTTCGTGTGCGGCGACCAGATGGCCGCGCCTGGCCACCTCGCCGAGGTGTCGTGGGCCAGTGCGCTCGAGGCGGCAAAACTCGCCGTGGCCGCGTCGCACGTGCGGTCCGTCGCCGTGCCCTGACCCCACCCCCACCTCATCGGGCCGCGTCCGTCGCCACTGCTGCACGAATCGGAAGCAAACGGCGGGACACGGTCGGGCGGCGAGCTCGCCGCCGCCCCGACGCAGCCGGGGATGGCGAGACGGCCGGGGGGCGAACCTGCGAGCATGCTCGGGCGATCGCCGACGAACTGCGAGGAACCCACCATGGCAACGCTCGACCTCACGCCCGACGAGTTGCTGTCGACCACCCGCGCCGTGCGCAAGCGGCTCGACCTCTCCCGACCGGTGGATCCGGCGCTGATCCGCGAGTGCATCGAGCTCGCCACGCAAGCGCCCACCGGGTCGAACTCGCAAGGCTGGCACTTCGTGGTGGTGACCGACGAAGCCAAGCGGCGCCAGCTCGGCGAGTGGTACCGCGAGGCGTTCCAGATGTTCTACGGCAACCCCGACGCGGTCACTGATGCGCTGCCGGCCGACGACCCCGACTACGTGGCGGCCACCAAGCGGGTCATCGACTCGGCCACCTACCTCGCCGAGCACATGGGCGAAGTACCGGTGCTGGTGATCCCCTGCATCACCGGGCGGCTCGACAACGCCCCGCCTGCCATGCAAGCCGGGGTGTGGGGCTCGATCATGCCCGCGGTGTGGAACTTCATGTTGGCGGCGCGCGCCCGTGGCCTGGGCACCTGCTGGACCTCGCTCCACCTGCTGCATGAGCGCGACACCGCCGAGCTGCTGGGCCTGCCCGACGACGTGTGCCAAGCCGCGCTGATCCCCGTCGCCCACACCATCGGCACCGACTTCAAGCCGGGCCCCCGCCGCGCCCTCGACCGCGTGATCCACCACGACACCTGGTGACCCCAGCCGCTGGGGACGGCGCCGCGCCAGGTCGGAGGGCAACTCCTCCGTAGGCAGCCTCGAGACCGGGCCGGCGAACATCCACGCGAGCGCCGAGTGCGGCATGGCCGACCCGTCGCAGGCGGACCTCCTGTCGTTCGGGGGTCCCACCAAGACTGCTGCAGGCCCACGCGGACTTCAGTCGGGCCACACCGCGGAGATCACGTTCGTGATCCCCGACTCATCCCCGCAACGAAGCTGGCAGCGCTCCCGGTTGGTCCTCGCCGATCACGACTCGTCGCCGGAGTACGCCGGGAGGTTGTACGTGTCGCGGTCGCCCGAGCCCGGGCCGGTGTGGAACGTGCCGCCCACGATCCCGCAGGTCACGTCGCGGTTCAGGCAGCCGGCGACCTGCGCCCGCAGCCGGGCCGGGTCCCAACCGTCGAAGAAGTCGCCGTGTGCGGTGACCGTCGATCCCGAGGCGAGGTGCACTTCGCCGAGCTTGCCGTACACCGGGTAGTGCACCGCCAGCGTCAGTTGCGGGATGGGCACCGGGTGCGACCCGGGGCAGCCGGCGGCCGTGGGGTACGCGAGGTGCGACACGTGGTCGGCGCTGGCCGCGTGATGGCCATCCCAGCAAGAGGGGAACGTCAGGCGGAGTTGCAGAGGCCGGTCGGGCCCGCAGGTCGACGGCGGCGAGGTCGTCAGGTCCGGCGACAAGCCGCACGTCCACGCCACGACGTCGAGCGACTGGGTGGCGGTGGCGTGCTGGTTGCCGGCCAGCGCTTCGAGGCCGTCGGGGAAGGGGCGGACGGCCGCCGGCTTCACGCCGTTGGGGACCCGGTAGTACGCGTCGACCCGCACCGGCGGTACTCGCTTCGCGCCGACGTACAGCGCCGGCACCCAGTAGCCGGATCGGTCACCGGCCTCGCTGCAGGTGCTCGAACCGCGACGCAAGCTGGCGAACGTGGTGGCCGCGTCGGTGGTGTCGTTGCCGAAGAACTCGTGCAAGTGCGACATGCCCGGCATGCCCATGTGCACGATCGGGTCGTCGGGGCGCGTGTGACTGTACGGGCACGACGCGAGGAACTGCCCGCCGAAGGAGGTGAGTGACTGGTTGGGGTTCACCGGGGCCGCCGACGCGGCCGTCGTGGGACCGGAGCCGGTGGCGGCAGCCCAGCCCGCGAGGCCGACCGCGGCCGCAACCAGCACCACGGCCAGCACGCCCACCGCCGCCCGGCGGGCGGCTGCACCGGGAGCCGTCAACTCGGGGCCTTGGGAACCTTGACCGCGTCGATGTCGACGGTCGGCGGCACGTTCGTGGCCGGCACCGCCTTGGCGGACTTGGCGTCCGGCATGTTCGGCTGTGGTGCCGGCACCGGCTGGGTCTTGTAGTCGCCCGACGGCGCGGTCTCACGAGCGACCAACTTGGCGAGGTCGAGCGGTCCCTTGGTGAAGTCGCCGGATCCCGTTCCGCTGCACGGCAGCAGCGTCTCGAGGTCGAGCGGTGCTGTCACCTTGGACGTGTTGTCGGCGAAGCAGTTCTTGGCGCTGGCGTCGCTGTCGGCCGTGGCCAGGTCGGCCAGGCCCGAGTCGCGCACGACGTTGCCCTCGACGGTGTTGCCCTTCGACGGCCACAGCTCGGCAGCGGGCACGTTGGTGGGCTTGGGTTGCTGGGCCTGCTCCGCGCAGGTCTTGGGCGGGTTGGTGGGCACCACGTCGGACGGGTTCGTCTCCGGGTACGGGACGAGCGCGATGCCGGTGAGCTTGTGGTCGTACACCAAGTTGCGCAGGACCTTGTTGTTCCAGCCACCCGCGATGAGGATGCCGTTCTCCTGCGCGAGGCGCGCGCTGTCGATGGCGGGACCCTGGTCGTAGTTGTTGTCGTAGACGAGGTTGCCGACGATCGTGTTGTCGCGCTCGGGGTAGCAGGGCTCGTAGCTGCCGGTGTTGGGCACCACGCCCGCACGGTTGTGACGGAACGTCGACGTCATGATGACGAGGTTGCCGCCGCTGTTGGTGCCCGAGTAGCCAAGGCCGTTGTACTCCGACACGACGTTGCGGATCAGCGCGTCGCACGGCTGGCAGCCACCGATGTAGAAACCGGCATCCGGGCTCCCCGACGCGTAGCTGTTCTCGAACAGGCCGTGCGTCGACTTGAACGCGTAGACCCCGTAGTCGCCGTTGCGGTAGGCAGTGAGGTACGAGCCGCGGTAGCCGTCGGAACCGGTCCAGAAGAACCCGTTGCTCTTGTAGTCGCGGGCGGTCATGTTCTCGACGGCCACGCCTTTGGCGTTCAGCACACGAATGCCGTTGGCCTTGGTGAAGTCGCCGTCGAGGATGACCTTGTTGCGGTCCTCGCCGCGGATCACGATGTCGTTCGTGGTCACGTCGACCGCCTCGTGGTACACGCCCGGCGCCACCAAGACGAGGTCGCCCGGCTTGGCGGCCTGCACCGCGGCGGTGATCGTCTTGTAGTCCGAGGGCACCTTCAACGTACGGCCGGACGTGCCGGCGGCGCCCTTCTTCGACGACCCGCAGGCGGCCACCACGCTCACCGCCAACAACATGCCGAGCAGCGCGGCGGTCGCCTTGCGACCGGTGGTCCTCGGCCTCGTTGCCTTCATGACTGCCCCCTTGATCGACGGACCCACGGCGGATCCGACCGGCTCACTTGACGATGACCTGTCCCCGCATGTCGCCCACCGTGGCCGTGGCGTGCAGCGAGCAGTAGTACGGGTAGACGCCCGGCTTGGCGAAGGTGAATGTCTCGCTGTCGCCGGGTGCGAACTTCGATTCGTCGATCCCGAAGTCGAACTTGGCGGGATCGACGGCCACCACGTCGTGCTGGTTGCGGCCCTTGTTGGTGAACGTGACCTTGGTGCCGGCGTGGATCTCGATGTTCTTCGGTTCGAAGTCGTTGTCGATCGCGTCGATCGTCACCGACGAGCCGGGCTCGCTGACCGGCGTACCGAACCCTGCCGGCTCGGCGGTCGTGTCGGTGGCGCCTGAGTCTGCCGAGCCCTTCGAGCTCGACCCGCAGGCGGCCACCAACGCCGGCACGAACACCAGCGAGGTCACCACGACGAACGCGACGAGCACTCGGTGCCGGACCAGGCCAGCCGTACCCGCACGCGGATCAGCTAGGCGATCGGCCACTCGATCGGCCATGTCGCCGCCGGCGCGCTGCCGCTTGTCGGTACACCTCGCTGAACCCGCCATGCGTCTCCCGTCCCGCCGTCGCCCGGTTGCTCGCTGGCCGAACCTATGACGCGGCCCGCCACCTCGCAAGCACCGACCACGGCGGCCACACGCGCTCACGGCGCGCCCTTGTAGCGTGCTCCCACGTGGATCTCCCCGTGATGCCGCCGCTCGACCCGATGCTGGCCAAGGCGGCGCCCGACGTACCCGACGATGCCGAAGCCAGCTGGCGCTACGAGCCGAAGTGGGACGGCTTCCGTTGCATCGTCTACCGCGACGGCGACGATGTCGCCCTCGGCAGTCGCTCGACCAAGCCGCTCACGCGTTACTTCCCGGAGATGGTCGCGGCCGTGAAGGCAGCGCTCCCGCCGCGGTGCGTCCTCGACGGCGAGCTCGTGGTCACCGGCCCACACGGCCTCGACTGGGACGCGCTCGGCAATCGCATCCACCCTGCCGAGTCGCGCATCAACCGGCTGGCTGCGGAGACCCCGTCGTCGTTGGTGGCCTTCGACCTGCTCGCCATCGGCGACGAGGACTGCCGACCGCTCGGGTTCGACCAGCGACGTGCGTTTCTCGAGTCGGTCCTCGACGCGGTCCCGTCGGGGGACACCAGAGTGCACCTCACCCCGATCACGTCGTCGGCCGACGAAGCCCGCGACTGGTTCGAACGGTTCGAAGGTGCGGGGCTCGACGGGGTCGTGGCCAAGCGCGGCGACCTCTGCTACCGGCCCGGGGAGCGGGCGATGGTCAAGGTCAAACACGAGCGGACGGCCGACTGTGTGGTGGCGGGGTACCGGCTCCACAAGTCCGGTGACGGCCCCGGCTCGTTGCTGCTCGGCCTGTACGACAACGACGGCACCCTGCACCACGTGGGCGTGGCGTCGTCGTTCTCGGCGGCCCGCCGCAAGGCCCTCGTCGCCGAGCTCGAACCGTGGGCCACCAACACCCTCGACGGCCACCCGTGGGCCGGGTGGATCGAGGCGCAGACCGCAGCGGTCGCCAGCGGCGCCCGATTGCCCGGCGGGGTGAGCCGCTGGACCGGCACCAAGGATCTGTCGTGGGTTCCGCTGAAGATGGGCCTGGTGGCCGAAGTGTCGTTCACGCAGCTGCAAGGCGACCCGTCGGGGTCGTGGGGTCCGCCCGCCCGGTTCCGTGCCACCGCTCGGTTCAAACGCTGGCGTCCCGACCGCGAGCCGGAGTCGTGCCGCTACGACCAGCTCGATGTCGCACCGCCGATCGAGCTACGGCAGATCTTCGCGGCAGGTCAGCAATGAGCGCGGCAAGCGGCGCCGGCGCCGCGGGAGCGGAGTCCTCCCCCGCCCGGCTCGGCACGCGCGACGAAATCGGCGCGGTGGCCCACGCGTTGGCGATGGCGTTCCACGATGACCCGATCTGGGCGTGGCTCACCGACGACCGGATGCGCCAGCGCCCCGAGCGTGCGGTGCCGTTCTTCCGCACCGAGGCTCGGCACTATCACAAGCTCGACGGCTGCTGGACCAACGACGCGCAACAAGGCGGCGCGCTGTGGGCGCCGCCGGGACGCTGGAAGCTGGGGTTCGTCGGCATCCTCGGCCTGGCGCCCGCGTCGCTCCGCTTGTTCGGCGTCCGCATGCCGCGGGCACTGTCGAGCCTCGACCAGATCGACAAGCGCCACCCCACCGAACCGCACTACTACCTCGGGTTCCTCGGCACGCACCCCGATCACCAAGGCCGCGGCGTCGGCTCGTCGCTGCTGGCGCCGACGCTGGCGCGCTGCGACGCCGATGGCCTACCTGCGTATCTGGAGTCCTCGAAGGAGTCGAACGTGCCGTTCTACGAGCGGCACGGCTTCGAGGTGACCGAGACCCACGATTTCCCCGACGGGCCTCGCATCTGGCTGATGTGGCGCGAGCCCCGGCCGCCGGAGGCGTGACGGGCGGAGGTCAGTGCAGCGCGTAGCTCTCGCGGGCGACGGTGAAGCTGTGACCCGACGTGAGATCGCTGCACGTCATGCCGCCTTCGGTCGACGCGCACACCAAGTGGCCGCGCTGTGCGGTCTGGCCGTACGCCAGCACGTCCGGCCCGCCGAGGGTGGTGTCGCCCGCGCAGCTGAAGACGGGGGCCTTGCCCGCCTCCATCAGCACCCCGTGGCCGTAATCGAGCGGGCACGGCGTGTCGGGGGGCGGCGCCGTCCAGGTCTTGTCCCCGACGTCGCAGCGCACTTGCGCGGCGTCGAGGTAACAGCCGATGTTCTTCGACGGTGACGTGAAGTAATCAGGGCCGTGGTCGCCGGCATCGACGGGCGTGGTCGACGTCGATGACCGTTGAGTCGTGGTGGACCCGTCGGTCACCGGAGTCGATCCCGCGGTGGACCCGGCGCGGGCCGGCGAAGTCGACGACGACGAGCCCGACGTGCCGAGCCCACCACTGCCGCCGCTGCACCCCGCCCCGATGACCACCGCGACGGCCAAGGCCGTCGCCGCTGCCAGGACCCGCGACCGCCGCCACTCGCGCTGCACGGCGGTCAACCTATCCGCGGGCATCGAGGCGCGCGCCGCCAGCCAGGACGCCGACCGCGGGACGGCCGATCAGGGCTTGGCGAGTGCGAACAGGATCCGCGCCGCGCACGTCTTGGAGCCGTCGACGGTGGCCGTCGCTTGCGCCCAACCGGCTCGGGCCGAGAGCTGTTCGACCACGACCTCGAGACGAAGCTCGTCGCCGGGCACGACCTGGCGCCGGAACCGCACGTGCTCGACGCCGCCGAACAGCGGCAGCGTGGCCGCGTAGCGGTCGTCGGCCAGCACCGCGATCGCGCCGACCTGGGCCAACGCCTCGAGTTGCAGCACCCCCGGGAACACCGGGTTGCCGGGGAAGTGGCCGGCGAGGAACGGTTCGTCGCCCGTCACCCGGTACACGCCCACCGCCCGCTCGGCGGGCACCAGCTCCTCGACGCGGTCGACGAACCGAAACGGGGGCCGGTGCGGCAGCAGCGCCACGTGCGGGTCGAGCGTCATCGCCTTGCCTCGTCGGGGTCCGCACCGGTCGCCAGCCCGACCTCGGCCGCGCCCGCGGCCACGGCGTGCGCGCCGCCGTCGACGTGCACGATCTCGCCCGACGTCGCCGGGAACCAGTCCGACAGCAGCGCCACGCATGCCTTCGCGGTGGGCTCGGGGTCTCTGGTGTCCCAACCCAAGGGCGCCCGCGACGCCCACGCCGCTTCGAGCGCGTCGAACCCCGGGATCGACCGGGCCGCCACGGTGCGCAACGGACCAGCGGCCACCAGGTTCACCCGGATGCGCTGCGCGCCCAAGTCGCGGGCCAGGTAGCGAGACGTGGCCTCGAGTGCCGCTTTGGCGACCCCCATCCAGTCGTACGCCGGCCAGGCCTGCGACGCGTCGAAGTCGAGACCCACGATCGAGCCGCCCGCGGTCATCAGCGGTGCGACCGTGGCCGCCAGCGACTTGAGCGAGTACGCGGATACGTGCAGCGCCACCGAGACCTCGTCCCAGTCGGCGGGGAGGATGCCCGACCCCAAGCAGCGCTCGGGCGCGAAGCCGACGGCGTGCAGGACGCCGTCGACCCGGCCCCAGCGCGCCCGGAGGTCTGCGGCCAGGGCTTCGTGGTGGGCCGGGTCGGTGACGTCCAGCTCGACCACGTCTGCGACCGTCGGGAGCTGGCGCGCCACCCGCTCGGTGATCCGCAACGCGCGACCGAACGAGGTGAGCACCACTTCAGCGCCGTGCTCCTGCGCGAGGCGGGCCACCGACGCGGCGATGGAGTCCTTGGTCAGCACGCCGGTGATCACCAGCTTCTTGCCTTCGAGCAGCATCGTGTCGGGGTCTCCTCGGCGGGTCACAGCGGCGTGTTGTCGTGGCGCCGGCGCGGCAGGTGCTCCCGCTTGGCGGTCAACGCCGCGATGGCACCCGCTACCGCAGCGCGGGTGTCGGTGGGGTCGATGATGGCATCGACGTAGCCGCGCTCGGCGGCGATCCGGGGCGACAAATGCGTTTCCTCGTAGGTGGCTTCGAGCTGCTTGCGGACCGTGTCGCGCTCGTCGTCGGGCGCGGCGAGCAAGTCGCGCCGGTGCAGGATCTCGACTGCTCCGGCCGCACCCATCACCGCGATCTCGGCCGAAGGCCAGGCAAGGCAGCAGTCGTTGCCCATGGTCTTGCAGTCCATGACGATGAACGCGCCGCCGTACGCCTTGCGCAACAGCACGCACACCCGGGGGACGGTGGCCATCGCGTACGCGTACGCGAGCTGCGCTCCGTGGCGGATCATCCCGCGCCACTCTTGGTCCTTGCCGGGCCGGAACCCAGGCGTGTCGACCAGCGTCACGAGCGGCAGGCCGAACGCGTCGCACCAACGCACGAACCGTGCGCCTTTCTGCGAGCCCTCGATGTCGAGCGCTCCTGCGAGCTGGCTGGGCTGGTTGGCCACGAGCCCCACCGGCTGGCCGCCGATGCGTCCCACCCCGGTGACGACGCTCGTGCCGAAGCGTTCCTGGAGCTCGAGGAAGTCGCCGTCGTCGACGAGGTCGTGGATCACGTCTCGTACGTCGTAGGACCGGCGGGTGTCGGCCGGGACGGCCGCCGCGGCCACCACCGTGGCGCGCTCGGCTGGGTCGGCGGTCGGAACCGGCCGGACCGGCTCGTGGCTGTTGTCGGGGAGGTGCACCAACAAGTCGGCCACCGACGCCAAGGCTTCTTCGAGGTCGGGAACCACCAAGTGGGCGGCGCCGCTCGACGCGGCGTGCACGGCCGGGCCGCCGAGCGCGTCGACGGCGGCCATCCCGACTCCCAAGGCAGCGCCGGTCATGCGTGCCGCCGCGGCGGGCCCGTTGAGGTAGGCCCATGCGTCGGCGGTCATCACCACCACGTCGACCAGGCCGAGCAGCAGCGCCGGACCTCCGACGCACGGCCCGTCGACCACCAACACGGTCGGCACCAGCCCCGACGCGGCGGCCGCTGCGGCGGCCACCCGACCCCAACCGTCGAGGCCCGGCAGCCCGTCGATCGTGTCGAGCCCTGCGGTGCGCAGCACACCGACGACCGGAAGGCCGCTCTCGAGACCGGCGCGCACCGTGCGGGCCATCACGTCGGTGTCGACCTCGCCCTGGCCGGCACGCACGTGGCCGAGCGATGGCGGACGCAGTGCCGGATCGGTGTGGAACCACGCGACGGTCCGGTCGCCGAGTCCGGCGCCGAGCGATTCGAGTGGGCCGATGCCGGCGGCGACGCACGACAACCGGCCGGTCGCGACCGGCATGCGAGCTTCGGGCGCGCCGCCCGAGACGCCGCGGGTGTCGCGCCAAACCGAGATCGGCGTCACCGCGGCCACGGGATCAGCCAGCCGCTGGTCCCGGCACGACCACCAGCGCGGCGTTGTGGCCACCGAACGCGAACGAGGTCGACACCGCGGGGGCGGGGGCCACCTCGCGTTCGGTGCCGGCCACCACGTCGACCGGGAGGTCGCAGTTGCGGTGGTTGGCGACCGGCGGGACGACCCCGTCGCGAACCGACAGCACGGTGGCGACGAGCTCGGCCGCGCCGGCGGCACCGATGAGGTGGCCGGTCACGCCCTTGATCGACGTGATGGGGAGTGCGTGGTCGCCGAACACCTTGGCGATCGCCGCCGCCTCGGCAGAGTCGTTCAGCGGTGTCGACGTGCCGTGCGCGTTGACGTGCCCGAACGCCTTCGGTTCGAGGCCGGCGTCGGCCAGCGCGAGCTGGATGCACGCGACCGCGCCGGCACCGTCTTCGAGCGGTGCCGTGATGTGGAACGCGTCGCACGTGGTGCCGTAACCAGCCAGCTCCGCATACACCATGGCACCGCGGGCAAGGGCGCGATCGAGCGGCTCGAGCACCACGAACGCGGCGCCTTCGCCCATCACGAACCCGTCTCGGTCGACGTCGAAGGGGCGCGACGCGCCGGCTGGGTCGTCGTGTTTCGACAAGGCGCCCGCGCGCGCGAACGCGGCCATGGCCACCGGTGCGACGCAGGCGTCGGCGCCGCCGGCCACCACCACGTCGGCAGAGCCGTCGCGCACCCACCGGGCTGCTTCGCCGATCGCGTTGGTGCCGGTGGCGCACGCAGTGGCGACCGCGAGGTTCGGCCCGGTGAAGCCGTGGTGGATGGCGATGTGGGCCGAAGTGCCGTTCGGCATCATCATCGGCACGAGGAACGGGCTCACTCCGCGGGGGCCCTTCTCGCCGTAGCCGAGCACTTGGTCTTCGAGGGTGCGGATGCCGCCGATGCCCGAGCCACCAACAACCCCGATGCGAGCGGGGTCGCACCCGAAGTCGCCGGTGCCGCCGGTGGCGTCGGCGACGGCGTCGGCCGCCGCGCCCACACCCAAGTGCGTGACCCGGTCGGTGCGGCGCGGCTCCTTGGGTCCGAGGTAGACAGCCGGGTCGAACGTGTCGGGCACCTCGCACGCGAACCCCACGGAGTGGGCCGATGCGTCGTACAACGTGATGGGCGCGGCGGTGGGGCGGGCGGCGCGCAACGTCGCCCAGAACTCGTCGACCGTCAGCCCCGCAGGGGTCTTGACCCCGAGGCCGGTGACGGCCACACGCGGTCGACCGCGGTGGTCGCGGGCGCCGGCCACGTCAGACCTTGGCGGCGGCTGCAGCGACGATCAGGTCGACCGCGTCGCCGACAGTGGCGACGTCGCCGAGATCGTCTTCGCCGATCTCGACGCCGAGGCGGTCCTCGACGGCCATGACCAGCTCGACCAGGTCGAGGCTGTCGGCTTCGAGGTCGTCGGCGAACGAGGCCTGCTCGGTGACCGCGCCGGCGTCGACGCTGAGGACCTCGACCGCGGCGTCGCGCAGTGCGTCGAAAGCTTCGGATCGCTCCATGGTGTTGCTCCTTGGGTGTGGACGTGGTTGGGATGGGTGACAGGTGTTGCGGACGAAGGCCGAGTGGTCAGCGTCCCATGGCGAGGCCGCCGTCGACCGGAACGACCGCGCCGGTGACGTACGACGCGGCGTCCGACCCCAGGAAGGCCACCACGGCGGCGACTTCTTCGGGTGTGCCGAAGCGCCCGGCGGGTGTGGCGGTTGCGAGGTAGTCCTGGCGGCCCTGGGGCAACGCGGCGGTCATCGCGGTGTCGATCGGGCCGGGTTCCACGACGTTGAGCGTGATGTTGCGCTTGGCGACCTCGCGGGCGACCGAGCGGGAGAAGCCGACCAGCCCGGCCTTGGCGGCGGCGTAGTTGGCTTGACCGGGCGAGCCCGTGCTGGCGACGACGGATGAGACCTGCACGACGCGACCCCACCGAGCGCGGATCATCGGGCGCATGGCTCGGCGCGTGGTGAGGAACGGTCCGGTGAGGTCGGTGTCGAGCGTGTGGCGCCAGTCGTCGTCGCCGAGCTGCACGAGGAGCTTGTCGCGGTTGGCGCCCGCTGCGTTGACGAGGATCTCGACGGGCCCCCATCCGGCTTCGATCGCGGCGAAGGCGTGGTCGACCGCAGACGCATCGGTGACGTCGACCCGCACCACCAGTGCCTCGCCGCCGACTTCCTCGACCGCGCGCTTGGTCTTGTCGGCACCGTCGCTCGAGGACCCGTAACCGACCGCGACCCGGTTGCCGGCCGCCGCCAGGGCCACCGCGCACGCCGAGCCGATGCCGCCGGACGCCCCGGTCACAAACGCGACACGCCCGCTCATCGGATGCCCCAGCGGACCAGCGCGGTGCCGACCGTGAGGCCGGCGCCGAAGCCGGTCAGCAGCACGAGGTCGCCAGGGGCCGGCCGCCCCGAGCCGGCTGCTTCGGCGAGCACCATCGGGATCGAGGCGGCCGAGGTGTTGCCGAGTCGCTCGATGTTGCCGAGCGTGTGGTCCGGGTCGATCCCGGTGCGGTGCAGCACCGCGTCGACGATGCGCACGTTGGCCTGGTGCGGGACGAACACGTCGACGTCGGCGGCCGACACCCCCGCCCGCGACAGTGTGCGCCCGACCGAGTCGACCACGGCACGGACCGCGCGGCGGAACACTTCCCGGCCGTCCATCCGCATGTAGTGCTCACGCGCCGCGACCGTGGCCTCGCTCGCCGGTCGTGCCGCGCCGCCGGCAGGGACGGTGAGCAGGTCGGCGCCGCCCGGATCGGACACCAAGTCGATGGCGAGCAGGCCGGGCACACCACCCGCCACCCAGCCACCGGCGCCGCCCGACCCGCGGTCGTCCTGTCCGGCTTGCGACAAGATCACGGCGGCGGCCCCGTCACCGAACAGGACCGCCGTCGAACGGTCCTCGGGGTCGATGATCCGGCTCATCGTCTCGGCAGCGACCACCGCGACCGTGTCGGCTTGGCCCGTCGCGAGCTGGCCGGCTGCGAACGAGAGCGCGTACGGGAACCCGGCACATGCACCGTTGAGGTCGACGGTGCCGGGGCCGGCGGTCCCGGCCCCGGCAGTTCCGTCTCGCCCCCCGGCGAGCGCAGCCGCGACGAGCGAAGCCGTCGGCGGCATGGGCAGTTCGGGCGTGGACGTGGCGACCACCACCACATCGAGGTCGGCCAAGTCGAGGTGCGCCCGGTCGAGCGCGGTGCGCAGCGCGTCGGTGGCCAAGCCCGCGGTGGTGTGGCCGGGCGACGCAAGCCGGCGCTCGGCGATGCCGGACCGCTCGCGGATCCACGCGTCGGTGGTGTCGAGCCGTGCCTCGAGATCGCGGTTGGTCACGATGGTGGGCGGCAG
This sequence comes from Acidimicrobiales bacterium, assembly GCA_035547835.1. NCBI lineage: Bacteria > Bacillati > Actinomycetota > Acidimicrobiia > Acidimicrobiales > Acidimicrobiales bacterium. Next base: position 37,699 of record DASZTW010000011.1, on the reverse strand, counting down.
GGCTGTCCCCCAGCCCGCCACCACGAACGGCGCGACCGTGCGTGGCGGGCTCGGCGGCGACGCGGCGTGTGTGGCGCGCGCGGTGGTTGGCGCGCCCGACGCGGCCGCGGGCGCGCCGAGGTCGTGGACGGTGGTCACGGGTTGGTGACCCGCACCCACAGCACCGGCTGCGCCGTGCGGACACGCTCGCCGGTGTGGGCGAGCATCCCCATGAAGAAGCCGGTGAACGGGCTGACGACCTCGACCGACGAGCTCGGCCCGTCGATCGATCCGACGACTTGCCCGGCGTACACGACTTCGCCCTCGGTTGTGATCGTGGCGGGTGGCGAGGGGTGGAACACCCCGGCTGCGGGCGCGCACACGATCCGCTCCGGGACGAACAGGTCCTCGGCGACGACGGCTTCTGACATCAGGACCTCCTCCGCGGGGGGTTCGACCCTCGTGGGTGGTTCGAACAGGGTCATCGGGTCGGCTCCAGGTCCGAGGTGCCCAACGCCGCCACGGCGACCGCGATGTCGTCGGGCTGGTGGATGCCGAGCACGTCGATGTCGGGCACGGTGCGCTTGGCCAGGCCGGCCAACACGTTCCCGGGGCCGACCTCGAGGAACCGGCGGGCGCCGGCGGCCTCCAGCGCGAGCTGCGACTCGCGCCAGCGCACGGGCTCGACGAGATGCCGGGTGAGCAGTTCCGGCCAGCCGTCGGCCGTGGCGTGCGGCGCGGCGTCGGTGTTGGTGAACACCGGTGCCCACGGCTGGTGGAACGTCACCTCGCCGAGCGTGGGAGCCAAGGCCTCCGCGGCGTCGAGCAGGAGAGGGGTGTGGAAGGCGTGGCCCACGTCCAAGGCCAGCACCCGCCGCACCCCGCTCCCCTTGGCCTGCTCGCCCGCGGCGGCAATGCCGTCGGGCGTGCCGGCGATCACGACCTGGCCGGGCGCGTTGTCGTTGGCCAGCCAGGCGCCGTCGACCCCGTCGCACGCAGCGACGGCTTGTTCGGGCGTGGCGCCGATGAGGGCGGCCATGCGACCGGGGTTCGCGTCGGCGGAGTCCTGGGAGCGGTCGGCTCGCTCCGCCGCGAACCGCAGACCGTCGCCCCGACTCAGCACGCCCGAGGCCAGCAACGCCGTGACCTGACCCAGGGAGTGGCCGGCGAAACCGACCGGCAGGCCGGGCAGCGAGGGCGACAGGGCTTCCCACACCATGAGGGAGTGGACGAGCACGGCGAGCTGGCTGGCGCGCGTGGTGCCGAGCTCCTCGGCGTCGGCGGCCAGCAAGAGGCGTCCGATCGGCCGGTCGAGCAGCGACTCTGCCTCCTCGACGACCTGCCACGCCGGGTGGTCGACCCAGGGCTGCCCGAGGCCGGGCTCGGCCGCGCCCTGGCCGGGGAAGACGACAGCAAACGACATCGGGAGGTCTGACACAACCATTGAACGAATGGTTACATGATGGCATCGAACAATCCGCGAACGGCATGGAAACGTTCTGTTTCTGCCTCCTGACGATCCCCAGCCCACCACGGGGTCCCGCACTAGCGTCCGTCGCGAGCCACAGCATCCTGCAACGGAGCGGGGGACCGTGAGCAACGCACCGACATCCGACGAGCGGGGACGCATGCGGGCCGACGAGCTGGCCACGCGGGCGGGCGTCACCGTGCAGTTGCTGCGCTCGTACCAGTCGAAGGGACTGGTGCCGCCGCCGCGCCATGAGGGCCGGGTCGCGTGGTACGGACGGCAGCACCTCGACCGGCTCAAGCACATCCGTGACCTCAAAGACCGCGGCTACTCGTTGCGGATGATCGCCGACACGCTGCGCGAGGGCGACGAAGGGCCGCCGGGGCCGGCCGACGAGCGCGAGCTGCTCAAGCTGCGCGACGTGGCCGAACGATCCGAAGTGCCCACCGAGCTCATCCGGGCGCTCGAAGCGTCCGGTCTGTTGCGGCCGGTGCAGGTGGGGCGAGAGTGGCTGTTCACCCAAGCCGACGTGCGCTTCGTGCGCCACGTGCTCACGTTGCTCGGGGTGGGGCTGCCGCTCGACGTGTTCCTCGAGATCGCCCGCCCGTTCGTGGAGAGCGGCGAGGGGCTCGCGAACGACACGGTGACCGCGTGGAACGACCTCGTCGCGAGCCACTTGCGCGGGTCGCGCCTCGCGCCAGAGGAAGTGGGCAAGCGCGTCGTCACGTCCGCGCAGGCGCTGGCGACCATCGTCGGCGAGCTCGTCGGCTACAACGTCGAGCGCGCCGTCTTGCAAGCCGCGCAGCGGCGGATCGAAAGTGAGGGGTCCCCGGCCGAGCGAAATGCACTGGTCGAGGAGTTTCGACCCCCCAGGAACTGAGCCGCCATGACCGACTCCCGACCCCCGTTCCGCGGCCCGTTCGCCGACGGCCCGCCGCCCGAGGCACTCGAAGTCGAGATCGCCGACCTCGACCACTTCGGTCTCGGCGAGCTCCGGCGCGCCGTGGTGGTGCAGACCGTGTTGTTCGTGTGCGTGCTGAAGGCGCTGGTACGCGGGCTGCCGCGGATCGTGCGCCAGCACAAGGCGAGCGTGGTCGCCGAAGCGGCGGCCGAAGGCGCGATCGACGCCTTCATCCTGCTCGGCCCCACGTTCGTGAAGACCGGTCAGGTGATCGCCAGCTCCACCGGCCTGTTCCCGGCCACCTTGTCGAACGCAGCACGCCGCTGCCTCGACGCCGTGCCGCCGTTCCCGGTCGAAGAAGTGCACCGGGTGCTCGAGTCCGATCTCGGTCAGCCGGTGGCCACGCTGTTCGAGTCGTTCGACGACACGCCACTGTCGGCAGCGTCAATCGGCCAGGTCCACGCGTGCACACTGCCCGGCGGGCGCGCCGCGGTGGTGAAGATCCAGCGCCCGAACATCCGGCATCGCATGTTGGTCGACTTGCGGATCCTGCTGCGGCTGGCCCGCTTGCTCCACCGCACCCCTTGGGGTCGCACGTTCAACGCCGAAGCTGCGGTGCGCGACTTGCACGCCACGTCGAGCCAGGAGCTCAACCCCGCGCTCGAGGCCTGGCGCCAGGACCGCTTCCGGGCCAACATCGGCGCGTTCGGTGACAACACGATGGTGACCGCACCCGAAGTGCTGTGGAACTGGTGCGGCCCGCAGGTCATCTGCATGGAGCGGGTGTGGGGCATCCCCATGGACCACTTCGAGGAGATCGAGCGTCGTGGTCTCGACGGGGCGCTGATCTTGCGACGCGGCGCCAAGGTGTGGGCCGAAGCCGCGCTCGTGCACGGGCCGTTCCATGGTGACATGCACGCCGGCAACATCTGGGTGCTCGAAGACGGGCGCGGCTGCTACCTCGACTTCGGGATCATGGGCGAGCTCGACGACGAGTGGCGCAACGTGTTGCGCGACCTCTTCTACACCGCCGCGTTCGACTTGGACTTCACCCGCGTGGTCCGCGCGTACCGCCGGGTGGGCATCTTCCCCGAAGGCGTCGGCACCGACGAGGAGATCGCCGAGCGGCTGGGCGCGGTGATGGGCCCGGTGCTCGCCAGCGGCATGAAGGACTTCAACATCAGCGAGATGGTCGCCCAGAGCGTCGACATGCTGTCGGCGTTCGGGGGCGTCGCCCCGCAAGAGTTGATGTTGATCTCCAAGCAGATGCTCTACATCGAGCGGTACACGACCGCGCTGGCACCTGACTACGTGCTCACCACCGACCCGTTCATCATGAAGAACATCTTCCCGGAAGAGGCCAAGGCGAAAGCCGCCGAGCTCGGTGTGACATTCCCGGAGTGACCGGCGCGGCGACGGCCGGCCCGGCCGGCCCGGAGGCCTGCTCGGGTAGCGTCGCCGCGATGGCCGCCGACGCAGATGCCATCGAAGTCGTAGCCGACGGGCGGGTCGTACGGATCACCCACCCCGACAAGGTCTTCTTCAAGGCGATCGGCGCCACCAAGGCCGATCTCGTCGCGTACTACCAGGCCGTGGCCGAACCGTTGCTGCGCATCATCGCGGGCCGTCCCACGATGATGGAGCGCTATCCCGACGGCGCGGGCGCGAAGTCGTTCTTCCAAAAGCGCGTGCCGAAAGGTGCTCCCGACTGGCTCACCACCACCGAAGTGGCGACCCCGAACGGCACCACGTCGAACGCGCTGGTGGTCGAGGACCTGGCCCACTTGTTGTGGGCGGTGAACATGGGCTGCCTCGGGTTCCACCCCTGGCCGTACCTCGCCGCGTCGCCCGACATCACCGACGAGCTGCGCATCGACCTCGACCCCACGCCGGGCGTCCGCTTCGACGACGTGCGCGCGGCGGCCGGCAAGGTCCACGACCTGCTCGACGAGCTGGGCCTCGTCGGCTTCGTGAAGACCACCGGCTCGAAGGGTCTTCATGTGTACCTCCGCCTCGAACGCAAGTGGGACTCGTACCAGGTGCGCGCCGCAGCCGTCGCCCTGGCCCGCGAGCTCGAGCGCCGCCACCCTGACCTCATCACCGCCAAGTGGTGGAAGGAGGAGCGCGGCACTCGCGTCTTCGTCGACTACAACCAGAACGCGCCCCACAAGACGGTGTTCGGGGCGTGGTGCGCCCGCCCCCGGGTCGGCGGGCAGGTCTCGACCCCGTTCGCGTGGGACGAGCTGACCGACATCGACCCCGAGTCGCTCACGTTGTTCGTCGTGCCCGACCGCGTCGCCAGCGGTGGTGACCCGTGGGCGGAGATGAACGACCACCCCCAGTCGATCGACACGCTGCTCGCCTGGTATGAGCGCGACCTCGATGACGGCCTGATGGACGCGCCGTGGCCGCCGGTCTATCCCAAGCAGCCCAACGAGCCGCCCCGCGTGGCCCCCAGCCGTGCCCGCAACGACCGCGACTGACCGCCACATTCCGGCGATTCGTGCAGAAGTGGTCGAATAGCCACTTTTACAGGAAGAACCGCGGCAGCACGCTCCGTGTCGACGATCGGTGCGGGCATCAGCCGATACGCGCGGTGGCCAGCTTCACGGCCCGACGCAACAAGCCCGGCGCCTCGAGCCGTTCGCACATCTCGACGAACGCTTTCGACGGACCGGTCCAGCGGAGCTCCTCGACGTCGTCCATGACCGGCGCGTCGAGCTCGATCGTCGCGATCCGACGGAACAGCAACGCGTCGTCGAACTGCTCACGCAACGTGGCTTGCAGCCCTCCGCCGCCGCGCACCTTGACATCCCAGGGCTCGTCGAGCGGGATGTCGTCGAGGCGCCCGTAACGAGCGAGCACGGCGGCGGTCGACTTGGCGCCCCACCCGGGCAAGCCCGGGAACCCGTCGGCCGAGTCGCCGACCAGCGCGAGGAAGTCAGGGATGGACTCGGGCTCCACCCCGAACTTCTCGCGCACCCCGCCGACGTCGATCAGCTGCTCCTTGCGACGGTCGAGTTGCACGACCTTGCCGCCGACGCACTGGCCGAGATCCTTGTCGGGGGTGCAGATCACCACCTGGTCCACCCGAGGGTCGGCCGCCGCCTTCGCCGCCGCCGCGCCGAGCGCGTCGTCGGCCTCGAACTCGACCATCGGCCACACCACCACGCCGGCGGCTGCCAGCGCCTCTTCGAGCAGCGGGAACTGCGATCTGAGTGAGGGGTCGACGCCCTCGCCGGTCTTGTAGCCAGGCCACAAGTCGTTACGGAAGGACTCGATGACGTGGTCGGTGGCCACCCCGACGTGCGTGGCGCCACCCTCGAGCAGTTGCAGGACCGTACCCACCGTCCCGCGGGTGGCGCCCACCTCGAGGCCGTCCGCGGTCACGTGCGATGGCAGCGCGAAGAAGTAACGGAACAGCTCGTACGTGCCGTCGACGAGGTGGACGTCCATCAGCTGAGCCTCGCGCGACGATCGTCGCCCCGCCGGTCGAACGGCCCCGCACCTGCAACCGCCCGTTGCGGGGCGTCAGCCGGAGACGAGGGCGCGCACGTCGGCCGATCCGGCCAGCCCGTCGTAGACCACCGCGCCGTCGCGCAGCGCCACGCATCGCTGCACACGACCGACGAAGTCGGGGTCGTGCGTGGCCACGACGACCGCTGCGCCGTCGTCGTGGACTTCCTTCAGCAGTTCGAGCAGCGTCTCGCGCCCCGCGGCGTCCAGCCCGACGAACGGCTCGTCGACCAGCAACAGCGAGAACGGGCGCGTGAGCCCGAGCAGCAAGCTCGTCTTTTGGCGCAAGCCGCGGGAGAAGCGCGCCGGCAGGTCGTCCTCGCGGCCGGACAGCCCGAGCCGTTCCACGATGTCTTGCGCATAGTCGTCCCAACCGTCGCCACCGTGCAGCCGGGAGATGTACTCGACGTGCTCCCGGACACTCAGGTCGTCGTACAGCACCGGGTCGTCCGGCAGGTACGACGTGGTGGCCCGGGCCGGTTCCGAGCCGACCGGCCATCCGGCGATCTCCACCTCACCGCTGCTGGGCTCGAGCAACCCGGCCACCATCCGCAACAGCGTCGACTTACCCGAGCCGTTGTGGCCGATCAGCGCCAGCGACTCCCCCACTTCCACGGTGAGGTCGAGCGGCTCGAGGGCCGGCAAGTCGCCGTACTCCTTCGACAGACCCTTGACGTACAGCGCCGGCCAGGTCTCCTCGTCGGTGTCCGCGACATCGAAGTCAGTCGGTGCGTTCTTCGGGTTCGCCATCAGTCGTCCTCGTGGTTCCGGGCCCGGGAGCGGGCCGCGTCGGCGGCTTCGCGCCGCTGCTTTTGCTGAGCTGCGGCTTCCTCGGTGACGACCACCCACCACTCATGGATCCGCTCGTGCAACCGCAGCCAGGCCACGGCGAGCAGCACCACGACCAGCACGCCCACCACCGCGAACAACTCGGGCCGATAGAGCGGCAGACCCTTGTGGTACGCGGATCGCGCCGCCAGCATCGGGGTGGTGCCGATCACCGCGATGCCCGGCGGGATGGCTGCTCGCAGCACGTTGGCCATTCCGCTGAACTCCGGCGGACCGATGCCTTGGAACAGGCCGCCGGTGGTCGAGATCTTGGGCGCGCCGGCCACCACGCTCACGGCCGCGCCGGCCATCGCCGCGAGGCCGGCCGGCACGAACGCGATGGCGGCGACGGCGAACGCGGTCTTCGACGGCCCGGTGGCGGCGGCGACCGCCGCGGCGACCGCCGCGACCACCACCATGACGATCGACGCCACGACCGTCTCGCGCAGGTACAGCAGCCCGCGCTCCATCGGGAAGCTGTCGCGACGGCTCGGGTGGTCGGTCTCCTGCGCGATCGACTCGACACCGTCGAGCGCGGCGAGCCACATCGCGAGGCCCGCGCCGACGATCAACGGCACGGTGCCGTTCCAGGCCGCCCGCATGCAGAAGCCGGCCACCGCGGCGAGCAGCACCAGCCGCACCAGACGGGTCGCAGGCCACCGCAACACGCCTCTCCAGCCCCGCCGCCACACCGGCCAGCGCAGGCGGCGCGCCCTTGGGCGGTTGCCGAACCACGGGCGCTCGCGCGGGAGCTCCATGGCGAGTTGGCGGCGCAGCACCAGCACGGTCCGGAGGTCCTGCATGGTGACCGCGAAGCGCAGCTGGCCGACCAGCGCAGTGCGCCGCTCCGCCGCTTCTACCGACAAGCCGGCGATGCCGCGCAGGCCGAAGAACGCCAAGGCCGCGACCACCACGATCGGGATGATCGACCAGGCATCGAAATGGAGCGGCCACAGTGCGATGCGGCCGACGAAGGTGGCCGGCGAGTGGATGTGCCCGACTTTGTCGGCGGCGTCGGCCACCGACCAGCCGACGATCACGAGCGCGCCGAGGGTGCCCAGCCACTTGCTCAGGCGCCGGCCGCTGGCGACCAAGCCGGTGGCGACGCCCAGCGAGGCCGTCACCGCGCCGTACAGGGCACCGGCGACGACCATGGCGATCGGGTTGTGACCAAGGCGGCGATGGGCGAACACGCCGGCGGCGGCGCCCACGACCGCACCGAGGAACAAGGCGAACCGAAGCTGGCGCACGGAGGGCGCACGCAGTGCAGTTCCCCGGTCGAGCGGCGACATCAGCACGTGACGCACGTCTGGCGCTTCAAGGGCGATCGGCCCGCCGCGGCTACCGGAACGAAGGCCGATGCCGAAGCTCAGCGCGGCGACCAACCCGAGGAAGGCGGGGCCCCGACGGATGACCTCCACGAGGTCGTGACCACGAACCTTGTCGCCGCCGACCACGCTCGAGATGGCCACGATGGCGACGACGCCGAGGATGGCGGACAAGTACACCTTGTAGAAGGCGTCGACCCAGTGGATGTCCTCGAGGCGCTTGTGGCGACGGGCCGCGCGGAGCTCAGCGAGCGCCGCCGCGAAGTCGGGCTGCTGCGCGTCGTACGGAGATTCAGCCGCCAGCACGGCTCACGACGCTACCCGGACGGTGCGCTGCCACTGGCATCGGCGGCTGTCACCGCCGGGCAGCGGATCAGGAGCTCGTCGAGGGAACCGTGGTCGACGGAGGGGTGGTCGACGGCGACGACGGCTTCGACGGCGTGGTGCCGCCCGAGCCGCCACCCTGGCGGTTCTTCAACGCGTCGCAGAACGGGCGACCAGACCCCTTGTTGTTGCAGAAGCGGCGCAAGTCGTTGCGCAAGGTGGCGCCCGGGCCACCGCCTCGACGGAGGCCCGACTGCGGTCCGCCCATCATGGGTCCACCGCTGTCGAACGGTTGGACGAGGCGCGCGTGGTGGCCGCCTCCGCCGTCGGACGAGCCCCAGCCCCAATGCCCGATGGCGACGCCGCCGAACATCAACGCGGCCACCACGAGGGCTGCTGCGGCGATGGGCACGCGTGCTGTGCGGTTCCACCAGCGTGCCTTGACCGGCGCCGCTGCGGCGACGGCGCCAGGAGCAACGGCGCCAGGAGCGGGCGCTGCCGCAGGGGGCACCGCAGCCGCCGCACTTTCGACCGGCGGGGTAGGAGCCGTCGACGGAGGAGCAGAAGCCGCGGGCGTCCCTGGTTCGGGCGCCGCCGCTTCGGGTGCCGCCGGAGCGGCGGGGGTGGCCGGAGTGGCCGCAGCCGGCAGGTCCGAGGCCTGAGAGGACGCCGGCTCGCTGGCTTGCGGGTTGTCAGGGGTGGTGGGCTCGTCGCCGTTCATCGGCCCCATTGAACCGGCTCAACCTTGGACCAAGCTGGGTGCCGGCTGAAGATCGCGCGGTTCTTTACTCCTCGACGAGCTCGATCAGCGTGCCGAACGTGGTCTTGGGGTGGATGAAGGCCACGGTGGTGCCTCGCGAACCGGGACGCGGCGCCTCGTCGATCACGCGACCGCCGGCGTCCTTCACGGCCTGGAGGGCGGCGGCGCAATCGGCCACCCGGTAGCCGATGTGGTGCAGGCCCTCGCCCTTCTTGGCGAGGTACTTGGCCACCGGCGAGTCGTCGTTGGTGGGCGTGAGCAGCTGGATGTAGCTGTCGGCCACTTTGAGCAGGGCTTCCTCCACGCCATCGGACTCGACCACCTCGCGGTGGTCGACCACGGCGCCATAGACCTCCCGGTAGTAGTCGATGGCCTCCGGCAGGTCGTTCACCGCGATGGCCACGTGGTCGATCTCGGTGAGCAAGGGCTGCACTTCCGCGGAGTCGTCGGACTGCAGCACCTCGTCGTCGTCGCGGTCGAACGGGTCGCTGACGTTGTCCCGCTCGTAAGGGTTCCTGGCGGCAAGTGGCATGTTCAGACCGTGCCAGATTCGGCGCGCCGGAACAACGTGATCTTGTCCTCGCCGACCTGTTCACGCAGGTCGGGGTCGTCGATGCCGAGGCCTTCCGACGCGGCCAGGCACAGCACACCGACCTTTCCTTCGGTCTCGTTGCGGTGCACGGCCCGGGCGGCCTCACCCGTCTGCTCGAGCGGGTACACCCGGCTGAGCAACGGCTGGATCTTGCCCTCGCACACGAGCTGGTTGGCCGCCCACGCTTCTTTGTAGTTGGCGAAGTGGGAGCTGACGATTGACTTCAGCTTCATCCACAGATGGCGGTTGTCGTACTCGATCATGTAGCCGCTGGTGGCGGCGCACGTGACGATCTTGCCGCCGCGTGCCGCCGCGAACACCGACGCACCGAACGTGGAGCGGCCGGGGTGCTCGAACACGGTGTCGACGTCACGCCCGATCAGGCCGCGGATGTCCTTGCCGAGGCGCCGCCACTCGCTCTCGTCCTGGGTGTGCTCGTCGGCCCAGAACTTGTAGCCGGCGGCCTTGCGGTCGATGACGTGCTCGCACCCCATGGCGCGCAGCAGCTCCGCCCGGTGCGGGCTCGACACGACGCCCACGGGGATCCCTCCGCCGTTCAACACGTACTGCACGGCGTAGCCACCGATGCCGCCGGTGGCGCCCCAGATCAGCACGGCCTCACCTTGCTTGAGGTCGCCTGCGTGCTTCGACACGATCATGCGGTACGACGTGGAGTTGCACAGCGCGTTGCACGCGGCTTCTTCCCAGCTCAAGTGCCGGGGCTTCGGCATCAGCTGGTTCGCCTTGACCAGCGCGAGATCGGCCAGGCCGCCGTAGTTGGTCTCAAAACCCCAGATGCGCTGGTTGTCGGCGAGCATCGAGTCGTCGTGCGCCGACGGCGACTGGTCGTCGACGTAGTTGCAGTGCACGGTCACCTTGTCGCCCGGCTTCCAGTTGCGCACCGCGGAGCCGACCCGCACGACCACGCCGGAAGCGTCGGAGCCCACGGCGTGGAACGGCTGGGCGTGGCGAGCGCCCCACACGCTCTCCTTGCCGAGGCGGTCGAGGAACCCGAACGTCGGCAGCGGCTCGAAGATCGAGGTCCAGACGGTGTTGAAGTTGATGGCCGACGCCATCACCGCCACGTAGACCTCGTCGGGCGCCAGTTCCGGCGTAGCGATCTCCCCGACGTGGAGCGACTTGCGAGGGTCCTTGTCTTCCGACGCGACGCCTTCCCACATGGTCTGCTCGTCGCGCAGCACGTAGGCCGCCCGATAGCTACCCGGGATGGCCACGTTGGCGAGGTCGTCGCCGGTCGCACCGGCCGAGATGGCGTCGAGGATCTCCTGCATGGGCCGCGACGGTACCCGACACCTCCGAAGCCACCCGAACTGGAGGGACAAGTGGCTGCCAGGGACACCGGATCCCCACCCGGTTCGGGGAGGAGAGGGGTCAGGAGGGCGGCGGCGGGGGCGGGGGCGGCGCGGGGGCGCTCGCGTCGAACGAGACGTCGGGGCGGGCCCGGGAGGCGTCGTCGGTCTCGAAGTACTCGGCCTTGGTCAGGTGCATCCGGGCCGCCACGATCGACGACGGGAACGCCTCGATGCGCGTGTTGAAGGCCCGGACGTTGCCGTTGTAGAAGCGACGGGCGGCCGCGATGCGATCCTCGGTCTCGGACAGCTCGTCTTGGAGCTGGCCGAAGTTGGCACTCGCCTCGAGGTCGGGATAGTTCTCGGCCACCGCGAACAGGCGACCGAGCACGGCCGTCAGCACGTTCTCCTGCTGGGCCTGGGCGGCTGGCGTCGAGCCTGGCGCGGCCGCCAGGTTGCGTGCCTTGGTGACCTCCTCGAACACCTGGCGCTCGTGCGCCGCGTAGCCCTTCACGGTCTCGACCAGGTTGGGGATGAGGTCGTGGCGGCGGGCCAGCTCGACGTCGACCTGTCGCCACGACTCTTCGACCAGGTTCCGCTGGCGGGCGAACCGGTTGTGGCTGACGATGACGGCGAGGCCGATCACCACCAGCACTGCGATCACCACGTAGACCACGATCATCGGGTGCTCCCTTCGTGTGAGCCGGCGCCGTGGTCGTCCCACACGAACCCGGGGATCTGGTCGACGAACTGCCCCATCACCGCCAAGCGTCGCTCGACCAGCGTCATGTTCAGCCAGCGCCGGTCGAAGGCCAGCAGGTACGAACCTTGCGTCCGGACGTGGATGTCGGGCTGCGAGAGCAGCAGCTGCATGTTGCGAGCGGGCAGGACGTCGTAGGCGAGCTTCTTGTCGTCGGCGGTCAGCCGGAACGCCCGGTTGAAGTCCTCGCTCTCCAGATCGATGTCGTGGATGCCCACCGCGTGGCCGATCTTGGTGAAGAACCCCTCGGGCGCCACCGACACGGTCGGCAGGGCACACGGCAGTGCCAGGGCGTAGACGCCGAACCGGTACGTGGTCTCGTGCGTGCCGTTGGAGTCGTTGGTGGTCTCGTTGTACTGGTAGTCGAAGACCACGGCGTCGCGGTTGGCGTACGTGCCGCACATCACGTTCTTCGCCTTGCGGGAGTGCCCCTGCCCGAACGGCGACCCCGACCAGCGGTCGCAGTACGAGTCGTCGCGCTCGGCGTAGGTCCAGCCTTTCGACGCGGCCCACCCGGCCAGTTGCTCGCGATGCTTCTTGTTCCGCTGATAGGCCAGCCAGGCGATCACGCCGACCACTACGACGACCCCAACGATGATGAGTGCGGCCACGCCCCAAGTCCCTTCCACCGACGGACGAGGCGTGCGCCATGCCCACTTCCGCCGGTTCTCGAACGCTATTCGACCGATCGGCCGGCACGCGGCTTGGCCGGAGTTACCGGTGGGTCACTACGCTGGTGGGCCTCTTCCACTCCTCCAGGGGGAATGCGTCAATGGCTGGTTCTGTGATCCTCACCGGCGCCCGCACGCCGATCGGCAAGCTCTCCGGTGCGCTGGCATCGTTCAGTGCTGCGGAGCTGGGCGGCTTCGCCATCAAGGCCGCGCTGGAGCGGGCCGGCCTCACCGGCGACCAGGTCGACTACGTCTACATGGGCCAGGTGCTCCAGGCCGGCGCCGGGCAGATCACCGCCCGCCAGGCCGCCGTCAACGGCGGCATCCCGATGACCGTGCCCTCCACCACCGTCAACAAGGTGTGCTTGTCGGGCCTCAACACGATCTTCTTGGCCGACCAGCTGATCCAGGCCGGTCTGGCCGACATCGTCGTGGCCGGCGGCATGGAATCGATGACGCAGGCCCCGTACCTGCTGCCAGGCGCCCGGGCCGGCTACCGGTTGGGCGACGCGAGCGTCGTCGACTCGATGATGTACGACGGCTTGTTCTGTGCGTTCGACCAGGTCGCGATGGGCGCCGGCACCGAGAAGTACGCCGCGTCGGCCGGTCTGGCCCGCGAGCCCCAAGACGAGCTGGCCGCCAAGTCGCACGAGCGGGCTGCGGCCGCCATCAAGGACGGCAAGTTCGCCGACGAGATCGTCCCGGTCGAGGTTCCCCAGCGCAAGGGTGACCCGCTGGTGGTCGACACCGACGAGGGCGTGCGCCCCGAGACCACGGTCGACTCGCTCGGCAAGCTGCGCCCGGCGTTCGACAAGGCCGGCAACGTCACCGCCGGCAACGCCAGCCAGATCAGCGACGGCGGTTCGGCCGTGGTCGTGGTCTCCAGGGCGAAAGCCGACGAGCTCGGCGTCGAGCCGCTCGGCGAAGTGCTCGGCTACGGCCAGGTCGCCGGGCCCGACGCGTCGCTGCTGACCCAGCCGTCGCGGGCGATCCTCGACGCGGTGGCCCACACCGATGGCGTCGAGCTGTCGAACATCGACCTGTTCGAGCTCAACGAGGCGTTCGCTGCCGTCGGGCTGGCCTCGATGGCCGACCTGGGCATCACCGACGACGTGGTCAACGTCAACGGTGGCGCCATTGCGCTCGGCCACCCGGTCGGCATGTCCGGCAACCGCGTGGCGCTCACGATCCTGCATGAGCTGAAGCGCCGCGGCGGCGGCATCGGCGCGGCGGCGCTGTGCGGTGGCGGCGGCCAGGGCGACGCGATCTTGGTGAAGAGCCTCTGACCAACCGCTGGTCGAGCTGCCGATCGGGCCCTGGCCTCAGGGCTCGATCCGGCGGCGGCCTTCCAACGCCCGCCCCAACGTCAGCTCGTCGGCGTACTCCAGGTCGCCACCGACCGGCAGGCCGCTCGCGATCCGGCTGACGGTGATGCCGAGCGGCGTCAGCATGCGGGCGAGGTACATCGCGGTGGCCTCACCCTCGATGTTGGGGTTGGTGCACAGGATCACCTCGGTCACCGGCTCCGCGCCCAGGCGTGCGAGCAACTCCTTCACCCGCAGCTGCTCGGGCCCGATGCCGTCGATCGGGCTCATGGCCCCACCGAGCACGTGGTAGCGGCCGCGGTACTCGCCGGTGCGCTCCACCGCGACGACGTCGCGGGGCTCCTCGACCACGCACAACAGCGAGGTGTCGCGCCGCGCGTCGGTGCAGATGTCGCACTCGCCGCCTTCGGCCAAGTTGAAGCACCGCGGGCACCACGACACCCGCTCCTTGGCGGCGAGGATCACACCCGCCAGCCTGCCGGCGTCCTCCTCGGGCCGGTTCAGCAACCAGAACGCGATGCGCTGAGCCGACTTCGGGCCGATCCCGGGCAGACGGCCGAGCTCGTCGATCAGATCCTGGACCGCTGCGGCGTACGCGCCCACGAAGCCCCTACTGCTCGCCGGGACTGCCGAACAGGCCGCCGAGGCCGCCGCCGCCCAGCAGGTCGCCGAGCCCGGACATGCCGGTGCTCATCGACTGCTCCTGCAGGTCCTGGAGCTGGCGCGACGCGTCGTGCAACGCGGCGAGGACGAGGTCCTGGAGCATCTCGACGTCGGACGGGTCGACGGCGGCCGGGTCGATGGTGACGGATTGGAACTCGCCGGCGCCAGTGACCTCGATGCGCACCACGCCACCGCCCGAGACGCCGGTGAGGACAGTCTCGGCCGCGGCTTCCTGCGCCTCGGCGAACTGCTGTTGCATCTCGGCCGCGGCTCCCAGCAGCGACGACAGATCGAGTCCACCGAGGTCGCCTCCCGGCCCGCCACCAGGCGCGCTGGGCCCCTGCGGCAACACCTCGTCGGGGCGGGCGACGTCTCGGGATTCGTCAGCGGGCTGTTCGTTCATCGCGGTGCTCTCAAGTGTCGGGGGCGGACGGGAGTCGGGGGCGTCGCGCGTCAGTTGCCGTCGACGACCTCGGCACCGGGGAACACCTCGCTCACCCGGTCGACCGGGGTGCGCTGGTCGGCAGGCGCGTCGGTCAGCTCGGACAGATCGATGTCCTCGGTGCCACGGTCCTCGATGGCACGGTCTGATGCTACGGGCGCCGACGGCGTGGGCCCTCCCTCGTCGGGGCCGGTTTCGTCGGCCGGACGCGTCGCGCCCCGGTCGATGACGAGCTGAACCGGCACCGGAAAGCCGAAATGCGTGGCGAGCGCGGCTTCGACGTCGCCCAGGCGGTCGGCGCACTTGGCCCGGTGGGTCTCGTCGGGCAGTGCGAACACCGCGTGGCCGCCGTCGCTGTCGAGGAAGCGCCCCGCGGAGTACAGCGCTTTGGTGAGACCGCGCAGGCCGGGCAGCACCGTGTCGCCCCAGGCCATGGTCAGCGCGTCGCGGTCGGGCAGCCCGCCGGGGTCGGAGCCGCCACCGGGAGCGGGAGCGTCGGCCGGCGGCGCCTCGGCCGGGGGTGCATCCGTTGTCGACGCCGGCGGCTCCAGGGGTGGGGACGCCGACCGCGCCGGCGCCGAAGGTGCGGTGGCGGGTGCCGGCGGCGCGGGCGGGGGTCCCTGCGAGGCGTCGGGTGCGGGCTTGGTGAGCGCGGCGCGCGCCGCGTCGCCCGGGCGGCCGCGGGCGGGGCGCGCCGGGGCGGGCGGTGGACCTGACGCCGGTGGGGCATCGGGGGTGGTCGCGCCCGACCCGGCCGGAGGTGGCGGCGCAGCAGCTGGCTCGGGCGAACCGGCGAGGCGCGCTTCGAGGTGCTCGATGCGGGCGAGCAGGGCGTCGAGCGACACGTCGGTCTCGACACGGGTGATGCGCACCAGCGCGACTTCGAGGGGGATGCGCACGTCGGGGGCCTGGCGCATCTCGAGCAGCGCCTCGCCCACCGCTTCGAGCGATCGAGTGACGCCGCGGTCGGAGAGCTCCTCGGCCCAGGCCGCGACTTGCGTCCGCTCGCTGTCGGGGAGGTGGTCGAGCGCGACGCCCATCCGTTGCAGGAACACGTCACGCAGCCGGGCCAGCAGCGCTTCGCCGAGCACCCGGGGGTCGCGCCCGGCCTGCACGGCCTGCTCGACGGCTCGCAGCGCAGCGCCCGTGTCGGTGTGCACGATGGCGTCGACGAGGTCGTCGGCGCGACCGGCCGAGTCGACCACGCCGCCCGCCGCGACCACCTGGTCGAGCGCGGAGAGCGTGTCGCGGGCCGAGCCGCCACCAGCGCGCAGCACGTGCGCCACGGCGTCGTCGTCGACGTCGAGCCCTGCGTCGCCCGCCACCCACCGCACGTGCTCGGCGAGCTCGTCGGCCGGGAGCAGGTGGAACTCGAGGTGCTGGGTGCGGCTGCGGATCGTGCGCAGCACCTTCTCGGGATCAGTGGTGGCCAGCACGAACACCACATGTGGCGGCGGCTCCTCGAGCGTCTTCAACAATGCGTTCGACGCCGCCGTCGACAGCATGTGGACCTCGTCGAGGATGTACACCTTCGTGCGGCCGGGCGACCCGAGCGCGGCGCGGGCGATGAGGTCGCGCATGGCGTCGACGCCGTTGTTCGACGCGGCGTCGAGCTCCTGGAGGTCATACGACGTGCCGGCCTCGATGGCCCGGCACGACTCACACTCGCCGCACGGTTCGCCGTCGGTCAGGTTCTCGCAGTTGAGCGCCTTGGCCATGATGCGGGCCGTGGAGGTCTTGCCGGTACCGCGTGGCCCGCTGAACAGGTACGCGTGCGAGACCCGCTCGTCGCGCACGGCGTTGCGCAGGGCCGCCACGACGTACGGCTGGCCCCGCACCTCGCTGAAGCGCTGCGGCCGGTAGCGCCGGTAGAGCGACTGGTAGGCCATCGGGCCGAGCCTACCGATGGCCCGCGCCCCCCGTGACGGGTCAGCGGGCGGTCCAGCCCCCGTCGACCAGCAGGGTCTGGCCGGTCACGTACGTCGACGCGTCGCCGGCCAGGTACAGCAGCGCGCCGTCGAGCTCGTGCGGCTCGCCCATGCGGCCCATCGGGCAGTTCCGGCGGATGAACGTCTGCGACGCATCGTCTTCCATGTCGACCGTGAGCTCGCTGCGGAACCAGCCGGGGCCGATCCCGTTGACCCGAACCCCCTTGCGGGCCCACTCGGCGCCGAGTTGGCGGGTGAGGTTGGTGACCGCGCCCTTCGTGGCGATGTAGCTGGCCTGCTTCACCGGCATCGATGCCACTTGGCCGAGCATCGACGAGATGTTGATGATCGACCCGCTGGCGCGCTCGAACATGTGGCGAGCCACGAGCTGGGTGAGGCCGAACAGCCCGGTGAGGTTGACGTCGAGCACGCGATGCCACTCCTCGAGCGGCTCGTCCTCCGCAGCGCCGACCCACGAGATGCCCGCGTTGTTCACGAGGATGTCGATGCGCCCGAACCGGTCGAGGGTGGTGGACACGAGGGCTTCGCGGTCGTCGGCGTCGGCGACGTCGCAGCGGACGGGGACCGCGCCGATCTCTGCGGCCAGCGTGTCGAGGCGATCGACGCGCCGCGCCGCCACGACGACCTCGGCACCCGCCGCCCGCAGCACCCGGGCGAAGCGGTCACCCAGGCCGCTCGACGCCCCGGTCACGATGGCGACGCGCCCGTCGAGCCGGAACAGGCGCGCCACCTGCCCGGCGTCTGCAGGGACGGGCTTGGTGGCGGGGCCGGCCGCGGTCGTGTCGGTCATGGCTCGGAATCTAGGCGGGGTCGTCGCCGAGCCCGACCCGGGCCGTCTCCCGCGCCGCGACGCGCGCCGCGAGCTCCTCGTGTTCGACGGGCCACAAGCAGCTGGCGGCGAGCACCTTGTCCTCCGCGGCGTGGTCGCCGTTCCAGGCGCGGAACACGTCCGGCACCGTGACCCCATGGGTGGGGCGGGCCGTCACGCGGATCGGGTCGCCGGTGCGGATCGTCCCCGGCTCGACGACCGCCAGGTATGCCCCGCTCCGACCTCGCTGCGTGAAGCGCTTGATCCAGCCGCGCTCGCCCATACGGACCTGGAACGTCTGGCACGGGATGCGGGGCCCGCACACCTCGAGCACGACCTCGGCGCCCACCTCCCACCGCTCGCCGATGATCGACGCGTCGACGTCGAGTCCGGTCGTGGTGAGGTTCTCGCCGAACATGCCGTCGGGCAGCTCGCGGGCGAGCTCGGCGGCCCACCAATCGAGCTCCTCGCGGGCGAAGGCGTACACGGCCTGGGTGTCGCCGCCGTGGTGGCGGCGATCGGCAACCACGTCGCCGACGATCCCGCTGCCCTCGCCGCCGTGCTTCGGCCCAGGTGCCCGCACGTCGACCGAGGCGACGGGCGCCTTGCAGATGCCGGTGACGCCCGGCCCCGGCGCCGACGTGGGCGTGGCCGAACCCACATTGACCGACCGCACCGATGACATCGGCCGGAGGATACGTGGAACCGGGCCCGGCACCGTCACCATTTGCGTCGGCGTCACAACCGTCGCCCGCTCCACCGACGCCACGACGCAGGCCTGACAGGGACGAAACGACGAAGGCCCGCCCCCGGAGGCGACGGCCAGGCGATCTGCGGCACACCGCAGTCTCCGCTGAGAGCTGCTGCCTCCCGGCCCTGACTCGGTTCACGGGCTGCCGTTGCACAGGACCCGGCCGCCACCTCCGGAGGCGGGTCGCAGACACGATAGCCTCTACCGCTCCGGCCACCACCGGCGTCGTCCCGGCGCCGCGGCCGGCGCCCTGGGAGGGGTGCGAGAGCGGCCGAATCGGCACGCTTGGAAAGCGTGTGTGGGGAGACTCACCGTGGGTTCGAATCCCACCCCCTCCGCCACGCGCCCGCGTTCTCCCGCGCGACCAGATCTGTGCGATTGCCGGGGGCGCGGCGACGAGGAACCAGTGGCGGGATCGGTCGGTCAGGCGGTGATCGCGGGGTAGACGATCGTGCGGAGCTGGCCGCGGAAGTTGAACGTGCCCGACGGGAGCAGTTGGGTCATGAACACGACCGCGAGGTCCTCGACTGGGTCGACCCAGAACGCGGTCGACGCGGCGCCGCCCCACATGAACTCGCCGGCCGAGCCGATCACTTGGGTGGCGGCGGGGCCTTGGCCGACGGCCATGGTGAGCCCGAAGCCCATGCCCTCGAACCCGACCTCGCCGTACGCGCCGGGGAGCGCGAAGTCGGTCATCTGGCCGCCGCCCGGCAGGTGGTTGGTGGCCATCAGCTCCACGGTGCGGGGGCCGAGGATCCTGGCGCCGTCGAGCGTGCCGCCAGCCGCGAGCATGGCCACGAACCGCACGTAGTCGGGCCCGCTACCCACCAGCCCGCCGCCTCCCATCAACAGCGTCGGCCTGCGCCGGTAGGCCGACCGCTCGGGGTCGTCGACCAGCACGAGCTCTTTTCGGCTGTTGCGGCCGTAGCAGGCAGCGAACCGATCGAGCTGGTCGTCGGACACGGAGAACCCGGTGTCGACCATGCCGAGCGGGTCGAAGATCTCCCGCTGCAAGTAGTCGTCAAACGGCTCGTCGGCCAGGATCTCGACGAGGCGGGCGCACACGTCCATCCCGAACGAGTACAGCCACTGGGTACCGGGCTGGTAGCGCAACGGCGAGGTGACGATGTCGGAGGCGAGCTCCTCGAGGTCGTGGTAGCGGCTCACGTTGGCAAGGTCGAGGTCGCCGTTGCCCTTGGCGTAGCCGATGCCCGACATGTGCATCATCACGTCGCGGATCGACGGCGGCCGGTCGGCGGGGACGATCCGTTCGCGGCCGTCGGCGTCGACCTCTCGGACGGTCACGTCGCGCCACGACGGGATGAAGCGGTGGACGGGGTCCGAGAGCTGGAACAAGCCGCGCTCGTACAGCTGCATCAGGGCGACGCCGGTGATCGGCTTGGTCATCGAGTACAGACGCCAGATCGTGTCGTCGGCCACGGGGCGCCCCCGCTCGCGGTCGGCCAAGCCCAGCGACGAGGCGTACGCGACCTGGCCGTGGCGGATCACCCAGGTCTGGCAACCGGCGATCTTGCCCGGGTCGAGGTACCGGGTGGTCAGGTGCTCGTCGATCCGGCGCAGCTGCGCACCGTCGAGGCCGACCTCTTCCGGATCGACGCGCGGCGTCACGTTCCCCATCTCGTCCCCCGATCCCAGATCACGTACGTGCAGTGCGGCCGTTGCAGCACGGCCAGCGCGCCGACCGTAGCGGTCTCGTCGAGCGACGGCACGGCCGCGGCCGGCACCACGTCGACCACCAGGCGGTCCCAGCGCGGCCCGACCCAGCCGTCCGCCGCGACCGCACCCGGCGGGACCGCGCCCGCGCCCCGCAACGGGATGAACCCGCACGGCTCGATGCTCCGGCTCCGCAACCCCACACCGTGGCGGTGCAGTTCGACCGACGCCTGCTGGCCGCGGTGCAGCCACAGCGGCGACACCAGCACGCCGTCGGGTGCCAGCTCGTCGAGCCACGCGGGAGCGAGGTCCCAGACCGACGCCGTGACGAGGATGCGGTCGAACGCACCGTGCGGCCCGGCCGGTTCCCACCCGTCGACCGCCCGCACGTCGACCGCGTCGAAGCCCGCCGCCGCAAGGTTGCGGGCCGCTTCTGCCGTCACCTCGGGGTCGATGTCGACGGTGACGACCCCGCCGGTGGCACCCACCAACGTGGCCAGCAGCGCAGCGTTGTAGCCGGTGCCGGCGCCGATCTCGAGCACGGCATCGCCGGGACGCGGCGCGAGCTGCTCCAGCATCCGGGCCATGATCGCCGGCTCGCTGGCGGAGCTGGTGAGCCCCTCGGCGTCCCAGTGCGTCGCGACGACGCGGCCCCGGTACACCTCGTGCTCGTCGACACCCGGCAGGAACCAGTGCCGGGGCACCGCCCGGAACGCGGCCTCCACCTCGGCCCGCCGGATCACTCCCCGGCGGACCAGCTCGTCGACCATGAGGTCGTTGCGGCTCGACCCCGCGTCGTCCGCCATCCTCCGAGTGTCGCAGGCGCGGACCGACGTCTGTCGCCGGCGCTCGCGCTACTCCGCGACGGACGTGCCGCGGTGCGACTCGAAGAAGTCGCGCAACATCCGCGCACTCTCGTCCGACCGCGGCCCGGCCACCACCTCACTCTGATGGTTGAGCCGGTTGTCGGCAGCCACGTTGTACAGCGACCCCATCGCGCCCGCTTTGAAGTCGGCGGCCGCGTACACGACCTTGCCGAGCCGTGCCGCCCACGCCGCTCCCGCGCACATCGGGCAAGGCTCGAGCGTGACCACCAGCGTGCAATCCTCGAGCCGCCAACGACCGAGGTCGTCGGCCGCGTCGCGGATAGCCAGCATCTCCGCGTGGGCGGTGGGGTCGCCGCGCAGTTCGCGCTCGTTGTGGCGGCGGGCGATGATCCGCTCGCCGCGCAGCACCACCGCCCCCACCGGCACGTCGTCGTGGCGGGCAGCGAGCGCCGCTTCGTCGAGCGCGACGTCGAGCGCTGCTGCGACCGACTGCTCCGACGACACGAGGCGTTCCACCGCGCCGCATGCTACGGCCAGCGGCGCCCAACCCGTTCTGGGCCCTGGTTGCCAGCCAGTAGTGTCGCGGCCGGAGGGTTGCCAGAGCGGACGAATGGGACGGCCTCGAAAGTCGTTGTGGTCTTCGGGCCACCGTGGGTTCGAATCCCACACCCTCCGCCAAGTGTTCGTCTTTCGAACTCCGACCAAAGAGAGCCCCCGCCCAACGGCGGGGGCTCTGTCGTTGGTATGCCGGGCCGTTGCCTGAAGCACGCTGGCGGCTCGTGCCTGCCGTGGCGGTGTCGACCTCGCCGTGCTGGTCATGGGGCTGGGCGTGGAGACCGCTGGGGGCCTCGTGTGCAGCCATCAGGCTGGCGAAGGGCTGAGCGTACTCCCAGTCGACTACGCCGTCCTCGGTCACCATGATTCGCTTGAAGAAGGCCTGGTTCATCAGGCGGCGGGCTTTGGGCGAAGCGGCCAGGTAGGCGCCATGGCAGTCACGGGCCATGCTGACGGCAGCATCAGCGGTGGTCTGGAGTGTTTCGCCTTGGAGGGTGGTAGCGGCGATCAGGGCGGCAGCCGCATTGCTTTCTTCGGCGATGCGCTGTTGTTCTCGCTGCAGCAGGTCGAGTGGCACGGCACCGGCGTAGTAGGCGTGCAGCAACTTGGTGCGTTCGTCATCGAGCTGGCGGAGGCGGGTCTGCTGGCGTTCGGTCTCGGCGGCTGTCGTATCCTGCTGGCCACGGAGCTCTCGCAAGACGGCCGCAGCCGTATAGTCGAGTCCCTCGGCTGTCAGCTGGATGACTCGGTAGTGCTCCTCAATGCAGCGCTCGACCCACTCGAGCGGCCGGTACGTGAGCATGCAGGTGGTGCGCTTCTGGTGCCGGCCCACGCAGAAGTAGTACGGGTAACGCTGGCCGGTCTTGCTCCGGGAGTACGTGATACACAGCCGTGAGCCACAGCGTCCGCAGTAGATGCTTCCCTTGAGATAGTGGTGATGTGAGCGCTGCTTCTCGCCTTTGCGCCGGCTGGCGACCATGTCCTGAACACGCTGCCAGGTCTCGTCATCGACCAGCGGCTCGTGCTTGCCTTGGTACTGCGCACCGTTGAAGACCACGATGCCCTTGTAGTAGGGCGAGCGCAGCAACCGGTTCATTTGGCTGAGCGAGAGCTTCTTCTGAGGCGTGTTCGGTCCGCCTCGGCTGCGCAGGCCTCGGTCGGTGGCTTCGGCCAGTAGATCGCCCATCGTCCATTCGCCGGTGGCATAGGCCTCAAAGCACCACTGGATCAGCGGGGCACGCTCCGGGTCGGGCTCGACCCAGCGGCGGCCACCCTCGCCAATGTTCTTGTAGCCAATGCGGGCGGCGCCTGGGGTGCCGCCCTCTTGGATCTTGATCAGCGTCTTGCGCTTGATCTCATCGCCCATGTTGCGGGAGTGGTACTGGTTGAGGCCGGCCAGCACGGTGTGCATCATCTGGCCGGCGTTGCTGCGGTCGATCGGCTCGGAGCACGACACCAGCTCAGCGCCGGCGTTCTCGAGCAGGTAGTCGTTGACCAGATCCTCACGGGCGTTGCGGGCCCAGCGATCGAGCTTGAAGACGATGACGTAGTCGACATCTCGCTCACGGGTGATGCGGTCCAGCATGGCCATCATCTGCGGGCGCTTGTCGGTGCGGGTGCCGGTGTCCTTGTCGAGGTACTCCTCGATGATGACGGCGCCCAGTTGCTCGGCCCGGCGTTCGCAGGTGGCTCGCTGGGTCGGCAGCGAATAACCCTCGGCGTGGCCGTCACGGACGGCTTGCTGTTTGGTACTGACCCGCAGGTAGGCGACCGCACGCTTGATGCTGGCCTCCTGCGGCGTGGCCGATCCAGCGGCATGACTGCTGGATGGCCGCTCCTGTGGACGGCGCTCCTTCATGACGTAGTTCCTCGTTTACCTATCTATTGACGCGCCGAAGGCGTCATAATGCAAATGTTTAGGCCGCCAGTTCAGGCGGCAAGACGGGCAAGGCCCGGAGATAAGTCGCATCGAGGCCAGCGCAGCGAGCGTAGGGATCAAGCAGGCCCAGCTGCAGCAGGCGGACCTGCATGGCTTGCGGGGAAACCTCAAAGCGGCGAGCCAGTTCGACTGGATCTTGTATGCCAGCCGTCCAAGCCGCCTTGATCCACGGTCGTGGCATCAGCAAGCAGGCCGCAAAGTAGTCGCAGAGGCGTTCATTGGCTTGGCGGCGTTCTGGCGTGTTCAGTGAGGCGAACGCCCGGTGATACGGGTGGTCGAGCACGTGCTTGTACTCATGGGCCAGGCTGAAGCGCCGCCGTGTCAACGGTTCCATGCCGTTGAGCAGGATCACCCAGTGCGGCTTGATCCACTTGGTGGCACCGGAGGAGACCAAGCCCCGCCGGACACCAACGCGGATGAAAGGCTGCTCGGTGATGATCTCGCTCGGCACCGGTCCTACGGTCACGCCAGAGCGGCGCAACAGACGGGCGGCCTGGCGCTCGGCGATCGAGTAGGCCTCGGTGGTGCTCAGTGGCCGGAGCGGCCGCAGGCTGCGCAGGTCAGCTAGCAGCTTCATGCCTGCCTCCGGCGCCCACGGGCGTGCTGCTTGGTGACCGCCTCGAAGTGGGCTTCCAGTTCGGCGATGGCCTCGTCTGGCAAGTCGAACTTGGCCCGTAGGTACGGCCGGTAGTTGGGCAGCTTGGTGGTGGCCTGGGCCTCCAGCTCGTCAGCGTTCAGGCCGTACAGCTTGGCGATCTTGCGGGCGTGCTTGCCGACCGGGTTCTGGCCGGTCTCGATGCGGCTGTAGTAGCCGGAGTCGATGCCAAGGCGCTCGGCAGCCGCCCGCAGCGTCATGCCGGTGGCCTCGCGGGCCTCGCGGATCTGACGGCCAAGTTGTTTACGGCTGATGTGCATGCGCTGCTCCTTCAGCACCGTATTGTCCGCTTGTTGATACCCAATGTCAACGGGTGTTGTACGTTTCACGCCGACCTCCCCGGGATGCTGTTGCCCGGCCGGCGCAGCATCTGCTCGTGAAAGCTGAGGGCGGTGGGGCTGAGCCGTCCGGCCAGCTTCAGCGGCAGGGCGCCGAGCGCCGTCCTGACTTGCAGATCGCTGCCAGCCCAGCGGGCGGCCTCGAACCGGATGAGGCGGTCAACGGTGCGGCTCAGCAGCGAGTGGCGGCCCAAACCCTGGCCGAGGCCAAGCGAGGCGGCCAGGTCGGCGGTGTCGACTTGGACGCCGTCCGGGTTGAACTCGGCCCAGCTGCCAAGCCGCCGGTACAGCCAGGTACTGCTCGGTCCCAGCGTGGGCAACCAGCAGACCTCTACGTACATCGAGCGCGGGCCGTAGCCGTGGGCTTCGACCACCTCGTCACGCCACGGCGTAACCGTGAGCTGCTCGGGCAGCTGTTCCGGCCAGCGGCCGGGTTGTTCTTCTGATCTTCGTTCGTGTGCTCCTTCCATGAAGCGATCTCCTGTTTACGGTTGATCTGTTGCAGTGCCAGCCGCGTCAGGGCGGCGGCTCCGTAAACAGCTGTCGGGCCTGGTCGTAACAGCCGACCCGGAAGAGGCGGCGGGCTTCGGCTGGATGCTGATCGATCACCCGCTGCAAGACCGCACGGCGGCGCTGGTCTGGCACCAGCCAGAGCGTTTCCGGGAAGACGCCGCTCGAGTCGAGGGCTTGGCCGCTCTGCCAGCAGGCGATGTAGACGCCGAGTTTGCGGGCGATGGTGGCGGGCGACTCGCTGGCGCAGTCGACCTCGAGGAAGCTGCTGACGAGCGCATCAGGCAGCTCGTAGCGGGCGAAGCCATCGGGCTTGAGGGTGACCGCTTGGCCGCCGACTGCCTGGAAGCGCCGCCACGCCAACGGCTCCGGCTGATAGTCGAGCAGACGAAGCCGCTGCTCGGCTTCGGCCAGGCGCAGCACTACGTAGAGGTGACTGGCGGCCAGGGCGTGCCGCAGCCAAGCGGGCCGGGGCGTCCACGGCCGCTGGATGGCACCGCCGTGCTCGTTCGCCAGCAGCCGCTGGCCGGCACTGCCGAGGCGGTAGACGAAGCCGGCCGAGCCAGCCCGCTGGCCGCCGACCGTCCGCTCCAGGCGGGCCAGCACGCCGAGCTCGTGCAGCTGCTGCAAGCGGCGCCGAAACGATCGCACCTGCAGCGGGGCGCGCAGCTGCTGGAGTGCCTGCAGGTCTCGGGCTGAGGCCAGCCGCATCTGGCGAACGTCCGCCACGATTGCCCAGTCGACCTCGGTCAGCCTGGTGCGCAGGTCGGCCAGGTAATGGGCGGTTACGTAGGGGCGGCCGTTCACGACTCGACTCCATGGCTTCCGTCATGTGTCGCTACCGGATCGGCTGCAGATAGCCCGTCTGACCACGGCAGCTGGCCGTGGCTTGGCAACCCGAACGGACAAGCGACCGGCCAACTCATCGTGACCTCCGCTTCGGTGCTCGTCCGACTGGTGCCGCTGCAGCGACCGTGCCATGGCGCGCCTGCATGTCGGCCTCGATGGCTTGGCGGTCGCGGCCGTAGTGCTGGCGCGACCAGGCCTTGGCGGCAGCCGCATGGTTGGTGGGCTCGGGTGGCGGCAGCGTCACGCCGGTGACCGGCGGGGCCACCCGCTGGTTGACGGCCAGCTGGGCGACCACCTCAAAGCGGCCGAGGCCCTGCAGGTCAGCGGCGGTCAGGTAGGGCGTGAACTCTTGCTCGAAGCGGTGTGCGTCCTTGGCGGTGGTTTGAAAGACCACCTTGCTGCGGCAGTTCGCCAGGAGATCCTGCAGCAGCTCGGCGGAGAGCTGGCCGAGGTGCTGGTGAGCGACCGTCAGACCGAGCCCCAGCCCGCGGGCGGCCGCCAGCATGTCGCCGACACTGCTCGGCAGGTGTAGGTAGTTCTGAACCTCATCAATGTAGAAGTGGACCGGTTGGCGCTGGGCTTCGGGGATGGCGCTGCGGGCCTGGACGGTCTGCCAGACCCGGGAGACGAACAGCGAGCCCATCAGGGCGGCGGCTTCATCGCCGAGCACGCCCTGGCGCAGCGGTACGAACAGCAGCTTGCGGCTGTCCAAGGCTTCGCCCAGCTTGAGGAGCGGCTCGGCTTGGCCAACGCAGTTGCGGACCCGGCTGCGCAGCAAGGTGGCGCGCAGCTTGTTCATAAGCGGGGCGATCACTTGCGCCTGGTCGTTCGGCTTGAGGCCTTCGTAGTACGACCAGAAGGGGCCGAGCCCAACACTGTCGTGTTGGACGTTGGCCACAAAGCGGCGGCGCCAGGCGGCGTTGGTCAGCAGCAGCGGCACCTCTACCAAGGTCATGCCCGGCTCCGACATCAGCGTCAGCAGCGCCGCCCGCAAGACGTCATCGGTCCGGGGACCCCAGAAGGCCGAGAACAACTGATGAAAGATGAAGACCGTCTGTTCAGCTACCAGTTCGGCGGAGGCCTGGTCGGCAGTCAGCAGATCCATGCCAACGGGGCGCTGCTCATCGCCCGGATCCAGCACAATGACATCCCGCACCCGCTCGGCGGGCACTCGCTTCAAGCATTCCGTTACCAAGTCACCCTTGGGGTCAACCACCACAACCGAACGGCCGGCCTGCATGTCCTGCGTGATGAGCGACAGCAGCAGGTTGCTCTTTCCCGAGCCGGTGGGCCCGGTCAGCAGCGTGTGCAGCAGGCGGTCCGCCGGCTGGATGGCGACCGGCCGCTCGGCGCCCGGGAAGGTGGCACGCGCCACCACGCAGCCGGTGCTCGGCAGGTCGGCGGCTGGCGGCAACTGCCGGCAGGCACCCAGCACCAGACCCGGCAGCTGCGTCACGCCGACCGGCCAGCCCATGACGGCACTGATCTCGGCGGCGTTGAGCAGGACCGGCCACGTCACCAGCGGGATCCGGCGCTGGCTGGCGTAGCGAGCCGCCAAGCGACTGCTGACGCCAAGGCGGCGGTCGAGCTGGATGCCGGGCGCGCTGACAAGCTCGTAGGCACCACGTATCCGCTGCAGCAGGTAGCGGGCCCGTGGGCGGGCGGCTGCCTTGACGGCGATCCGTCCTACGCACGAGAAGGTGGCTTCGGCCTGCTTGGCGCGGGCGGCTCGGAGCGCTTCGCCGTGCGGCGAGATGTCGTAGTCGTGATCCTCACGCAGCGGCGTCAGCAGCTCAGGTTGGCGGGGCCGGCTGGCCAGCTTCAGCGGACGCGGCAGCAAGGCCGGCGTCAGCAGCCACTGCACCACTACTTGCTCGTCTGGTCGGAGCGGCAGCAGCGTGGTCAACAGCGCTGCCGAGGTGGCTGCCGCCCGGTCAGTGCGCAGCGGCCGCTGCCGGCTGGTGGTGCGCAGCTCGATGCCGTGGCTGAGATCCGCGGCGGGCGGGGCCTCGGCTAGCTCGACCCGCACGCTCGGCAGGGCGGCGCGGAGGTGCGACAGCACGATGCCGGTCAGCGGCTTGGGAATGAACAGGTAGTGGTCGATCTGACCGGCGGTGGCGTGGGTCTCGAGGCTGACGGTTGGCAGGCGGAGCCAGTGCCAGTACCAAGGCGGCCGGACGCCGGCCAGGCCGGCTACGAACACCGTCACATCTTCAGCGGCCATGTCACGCGGAAAGCGCAAGCAGAAGCTGCGGGCGCCGTGGTTGATCCGGCGCTGTTCGGCGGCCCGCAGCAGCAGGACGCCTGCCACGAAGGCGGCGGCCGCCGTCACGGCCAGCCAGAGCGAGGCGGCCATTAGCTGGCCTTCCGTTCTGTGGGCGGCTGGGCGGTCTGCTTGGGAGATTGCTCGGCGACCAACAGCAGGAGCGCCCGGGCCAGCTTGCGCAGGTTGGGTGTGGCGGAGTGAATGGCCGTAACGCGGCTTTGCTTGTCCATTTCACCTCCTCTCCTGTGTTGACATTGAATATCTACAAGCCTCCATTTTGCTGATACTCAATGTCAACAGTCAAGCTTTCGTTGTGAAATCCACGGCAGACGGACGGGGCCTACCGGCGGTGGCGCTGCCAGACGATGAAGCCGTAGAGCACGCCCCCGCCGACTGCGACTGGCAGGAGCGGCTGGAAGACCGCCCAGGCCCAACGCAGCGCCAGCGCTGCCAACAGGAGCACCACGGCGATCTCCAGCAGGCGATCGGTCAGCGGCTTCAGTGGATCAGTCACCGGGGGCGGCGCTTGCCCAGCTCTTCGGTCATGGCCTGGAAGGCCTGCCGGGTCAGGTCTTGCATCCGGCGCTGGGCCTCGATCGCCTGAGCGCGGACTCGGGTCATCTCCTCGAGCCAGCCGGCCGAGCCCAGCCGGAAGCCGAGCAAGAAGACGAACCCGCTCAATGCCAGCAGCAAGAGGATCACCAGGAAGACGAGGGCGATCACCGGTTGCTCTCGCGGCAGTAGGTCGTGATGGTGTCCATCAGGATCTCGCCCTTGCCGAGGCGGGCGAGGTCCGTGAAGTAGCGCAGCTCGTCATCGAGCAGCGGGTCGCCGGCAGCCAGGGTTTCGCGCCAGCGCACCAGCATTGCGTGGCCGCTGGCGGCTTCGCGGGCCAGGCGGTCGATCTCTTGTAGCTTGGTCAGCTGCACGACCGACTCGGCCAGAACGCCGGCCTGGCGCAGCATGGTGCGCTGTTCCAGCGCCGCCAGTGCACGGCTGGTGTGGCGAGGGAGGCGGGGTGCTGCGCCGGGCAGCCGAGCAGGCTGGGTGGCGTTACGAATGGTTGGAAGCAGTTCAGTCATGTTGGTCATCTCTCCTGTACGAGAAGAGGCCCACGCCTTGGGCGTGGGCCTCTGTGGGTGGATCAGTCAGAGTCGTTGGCGGCTTGCTCTACGACCTCAGGCGGGAGGTAGGGGAGCCAGTGGCGGGTGTCGAGCCCGGAGAACGAGACGCCGCCCCAGTGGGGAACATCGTTTTCGTTGGGGTCGGAATCAGGGGTGCGGGTCATCACCCGAGACGATGACGCATCCAAAAGCCACAAAACGTGGAGGAAAGTGACCAGTTCCTGACTAATTTTGTGGCAGGAGGCTGATCAAGGGCCTGCGTGCGATCTCGCGGTACCGGCTGGTTCGGGCGACCAGCGGCACGCAGGGCGATGTGGACGAGTCGTCACCCGCCACCGGGGCTGAGCACCCGGTCGAGGTGATCACGCGTGCATTGCAGGAGCTGCTGCGCGTGGGCGTCAGGCCGGCGCAGATGGTCCGCTACCTCGATCTCTTCCCAGACGCTGTCATCCTGGCTGCCGATGATCTCTCACCGGGTGACACGACCGACCCATATCTCCGGGCACTCAACCTCGCGGATCGGATCACTGCGGCCGTACGCTCCCTCGGTGAGGGAGCCACCGGTCTAGCCACGCAGGCGCTCTTCGGAGTCACGCCTGAGGCACGAGGGCAACTGCTCAAGCATCGCCGCCGGATCGCGGCCGACCAGCTGGGCATCATGACGTCAACATTTCGCAGCTATTATGAGGACAATATAGTGGCTGATGTTGCGCTAGTAGTCTGGACGGCCAACCACCATAGCTGATACGGCGCCGCCGCAAGTTCCAAACAACTAAAATGATTATATCCGCTAACTGGTCGCGTCCGTATCGCTTACGGCAGCCGCGAGATCTCTCAGGCCACCCGTATACCATTCTCTCCGCCGCTGCAAGCACCACATCAGACCAGGATACTCGGCCATCATATCTCTCATCCAGAGTCGCAGGTCCGGTAGATTTCGCGCCCCCCAGCGCTTCTCGAAGGTGCCCTTACGGAGTAGAACCGTATCTAGTTCATCTAGAATGGCTTCCGCCAGAACGCAGGCTGAAGTTGAGAGTTGCTTCCCAGAAGTATTGTATGTGCCTAGCTCATTGAGTTCTCGCGGGTAGTTCAACATGAGGTCGGATAGCCGCCTGATCCGACCTGCGTCCTCCTCAAATCCCTGGCTGAGCAACGTCCTGCGCAGTCCGACAATCTGAACGACCGCAGCTACCGCCGATACCGTCAGAATAATCGACAGAGTGATCTGGGATACCCAGTACCATTGCTCCAGAGCAGGCGAAGTACTCGCTAGTAGACTTCTCACGAAGAAACAACTCCCGGGACGTCAACGGTATAGGTGCGTACCAGGTCGCGGCTCGATTGGGAGGCGGCGGGATGGGTCGACTCGTCTCACTCGCAAATTCTCGGATCGGAGTCCCAGGTCGTTCGTCCCATGGTACATGTGGCGCACATCATTATGTGGATTAACGATCCGGAACCCGTTCGCGGTAAGGAAGTCCTGGACTGACAACCAGTTCTGATCTATCCATCCGCCATCACTATCGGCGGGCAAGACAATCACGCCTTCGCAATATGGGACGCAACCCTCAAGCGCACGGCTGATCCAGAATTTGATACCATATCCGTCAGTCTTTGACGAATATGGCGGATTTATGTAGAACGCATCGCACTCGGGCGGCTGGCGGAACGGTTCTCGTATGTCGTGCAATGCGACTGAGTAGCTCGGCAGCGGCAGCCGGTCCGCCCATGACTTCAAGCTCGCCACAACCCGATGGTCGACCTCGTAGACGACTGGCGAGACAGTTGAGAACGCGGCAACCAGGATGGACACATGGTCATCGTCACCCAGGAATAGCACTCTGCGGTCGGCGAAGATCCGCCCAAGGTACTCTGCCTGATCGGCGAGGTTCGGAGCCATCATTAGGAATTGCTCTAGCTGAGGATCCGGTTCCGGACGCAAGGAGTCTAATGCAGCAGCCAACTCACCGATAGACCGGTAACTGACTACCGACTTTCCCTTGGCTCTCTGATGCTCCGAAGTATCGTCTGTCATACTCTCCTCCGCCTAAAAGTAGATCTTGTGAACGCGTATGCTTGATGGCTTAAAGGCATCTGTAATGAGGTCGGAGAACCGAATTGGGTCAACTCCGCGTTTTGTGCATGTCACAAGATCGATATTGATGTATCCCTTCTCGGGCCAGGAGTGAAGCGCAAGGTGGCTTTCGGAGAGAATGAACACTAGCGTGTGGCCGGGCGGCAACGGCTCAGCAATTGAGCGTAGAATGGTCAGGTGTAGCGAGCTGCAGAGCCGTTCGCAGGTATCGGCAAGAAACTCTCCATCGGTGAGGAGGTCGGATGAAATTCCAACCGCTTCCACCGTGCATTGCTGGACCAGAGGGATTGACTCATCCCAGACGCCCTGAACGTGGTCCGTCAAGTTCAGGTCAAAGATCCGGCGACCATACTTCAGAGTGCTCTTGCTGGGCAGGGCCGGCAGCGACACCTGCGGGTTGGTCGGCGCCCCTTCGTCACTGCGTGCCATCGGCCCACCTCCCGGAGCGGCTTGTCGCTCCACCGCTGCGTAACCTAGCTCGCTGCTCGTGGTTCGCAGTTGAGACCGGGACCAATGTCGTCTCGCTGCCACTTGTCCACACGAACGCCACCCCCGACCGTGGAAACACCCAGCCATCGATGTCCACGCGGATGACCCCGTCAGGTAGTTGAGCGGGGGTTTTCTCGATGCGGGTTGGTCTCACCGAGGGGATGAGGTCGAGCGTGCTGACGCTGGCCAGGTCGCAGTCGCTGTAGTCGAAGTCGACCCGCAGGTCCCGGGTGGGCTGCTCGATGTCAAAGAACAGCAGGTGGGCGTTGGCTGGCGTGATGGTGCGGTAGGTGTAGCTGATCGTCACCGGCTCCTCGGCCTCGATCTGCTCTGTGCCCACATTGACCGTGTAGAGCTGGCTGTGCTTCCGGGCCGTGCGCCGGATCGCCCGTTCCTCGCCATCGACACTGAAGCGCAGCAGTTCGAAGGAGTCAGGCGAGCCCGCCTCGACTCCTGGATCGGGTTTCAAGTACCAGGCGGAGGTCGCGCCTCGCTCGGCTGCCAGCTCGGCGTACTCGGTTCGGTCGGACAGGCAGACGAAGCGGCGCTGGGCATGCTTAGGCACCACGGTGTACTCCCAGCGAACGGTAACGCTGAAGAAGCCACCACCCGGGTGGTGAGGGGTACGGCCCTTGGCCGTACCCCTGCCTGCAGGCAGGGGCGACAGCTGAATAGACAGGTTGGCATCGTGCCAACGCTCAGCAGCACCGATTGCCTGGTCACGAATGTCGGCGTACACCTCGGCTGCGAACTGCTCGTCATCGAGGCGCAGGGCCAGGCTGTTGGTGATGATCCGGTCGAGGGTGTCGGGTGTGGCTACCCGCCGTAGATCGGCCTGGTTGGCAGCGAAGGCCTCGAGCACGGCATCCCGCATGGCGGGTGCCTGGTCGTGGAGCAGGCGGCGGAGCCTGAGCTCATCGATCTCGGATTGCTCGCGTTGAAAGAAGTGGTCAAGCCAGACGCTGAGTACGCCGGCGCCAATCAGGATGCCGCCGAGTTCCCCGAAGGGCAGGGTCTTGAGCCAGGCCCAACCGTGCATGGCGTCAACCTGGTGGCCGGCCACGATCAAGAGGGTCCCACTGGTGATCAGGATCAGGCAGCTGAGGACCATCTTGGTGCGGTACAACCGGCCGAGAATGTCGCGCATGTTCTAGTGTCAATTGTATCAAACATGCATGACATTCCATAGCGTGTAGCGACCGACCCCAAGCGGCAGGTGCACCGTGCGCGCCGGGATCAGTCACTCCCCCTCGCCGCCTGCACCGGGAGCCGGCCGGACTCGTGGGTGCACGCCTGCGCGGGTTCAGAGTCGGCCATCAACTAGCCGTTGCCGCCACCGCTCACGGTGCCACCTCCCCTCAGCCCGGGCAGACAGAGCGCCTGCTGTCCGAGCCTGAGCGTACCAGGATGCAAACAGTTGGGACATATGTTCTCTGGATGTTGACCCATGGGGCGTATGTCGTTGGGGCTTGCCATGGCTCCTCCGCTGTCACCTGCTACCAAGGCCTTCGGGGAGCGCGTCCGCGCCCGCCGGCAGGAGCTCGGGCTGAGCCAGGAGGCGCTGGCAGCCAGGGCACAGCTGCACTGGACGATGATCGGACAAACCGAGCGTGGTCAGCGCAACATCTCGTTGCACAACATCCTCAAGCTGGCCGAGGCGCTCGAGGTGGATGCGGGGGAGCTGGTGAAGGGGCTGGCCGCGCCCACAACGTAGGCCGCGGCGGCGGTCGATCGGCGAGGTCAAGCTCGGAGCGATTTCGACATCGTTCGCATTATGATCGGCAGTCTCGCATCCGTTCTGCAGCCCTGTGGCTAGCGGCGCAGCGTCACCATTTGCGAAGACAGCCGCATGCCATGGTGATCCCAGGACCTGAATCCTGGCATCCGCTGAGCACGGGGGATCGCCCAGCGCTCGCTGTAATAACGGGAAATGTCTCCGAGTGGGTAGGCAACCGGCCTGATCACATCTGTCTCACCACGTAGAAATGCCCGCCATCCAAACGAGAGCGGCGCGATGAACACCTCCCGCTTGATCCCGTGCTTGAGGAGGTTTCCGGACAAGCCAAGCTTCTGCAGCGAGCTCCGGATCGTCCGCATCTTCCAGTTGGGCCCATCACCGTACTCATTGCCGCGCCGCGGGTCATCCCGCCTCGCCAGCTCAACAAGTTCGGTGAAGACGTCATCCGAGAACTGGAAGTGTCCGAAGCCTTCCGTAAAACCGATTGGCTGCAGGACCTTGCGGTCGCCGAAAGTAAGCCTGTTGTAGACAGAGGAGCGACCGAGCGCCGATGTGGTCGTGATGAGAACGGGAGTGGCGATCTTCACCTGCTGATCGATGATGGTGCGAGTACCATCGTACTTCTCCTTTAGGAAAATCCGGGTTTCATCACTGACGGCACACAACGCTGCAAGCTTCCCGCCAATTAGCTGACGATAGGGCTCCACGGCGCCTAGAACGAACGCATCGAAGACGTTGTACAGACGCCTCTTACGCTGCTCGGGTCCCCAGCCAATAAGATCATCCCGGACCTTGAGATTGAACACGGGATCTCCGAGAGCGAAGATACCAATGAGTTTCCCATTCGACTGATCCATAATCAGGAAGCGCGTTCGCCGGCCGTAACCTTGCGAGACAGGTACAGACCAATGGAGCGAAGCATACCGAAATATAGCGGCCTCCTCCTCTGTCGTTACCTGTACAACGGCCGGATTTATTTGCTCTGGGTCGACTTCATCGCCATCCGCGAAGGAGCCGAGAACCCGATTCTCCCAGGTCTCGATGAAGTTGGCCGCCTTTGCAAGTACCTGAGAGCGTTGAGCTTGATGAAGCGCACGGATGCTCTGCTTGTCGCTGTCGGCTGGCGGGACGAGAAGGCCCCCGCTCGACTCGAAGCCCGCCGCCATCAGCTCGCCGATCACCATGCGGCGCAGCTCGCTGAGATTGACCATGCTCCTGTACCTTCGCTTGCCTGGGCGGTCGAGGCAGTTCGTGACGCCGAACTGCAAGGCAGGCTAGGCGCGAGCGCGAGCCGGGGTCGGACGGCACTCGTCTCGTTCGAGGAGGACGCTACTCGGAGTCGAGCAGCGTGTCTGGCTCATCGATGAGGAGATCGAGATGATCCTCGAGCAGGGTCAACGCCGCGTTCAGACGGCGGGACCACTCGATACGCTCGCTCTGATACCAGATCTGACCCTGGGTGTTGGCGTCCAACTCGCATTGTCCGAGGATGAACAGCAGCAAGTCAAGCGATGCGCGGATCCTGGCCCCTTCGAGCCCCTCCACGACCGCGTACACGTCCGTGAAGAATCGGTGGGCCGTGTTCAAGATCAGGATGAACTGTCCACCACGCTGCTCGACCCGGTAGAAGGGGGCATCGGCAACGCTCTCTCGGTGCACCCGAAAGGGGCGCGCAGCCGCCGCCTCCTCATGTGCATCCCTGACCAGCGCCTCAGGGAGACCCTCCTCCTTCGCAACCCGCTCAATCTCACGATCAAGATTCTCGCGGGCGATCTCTTCCGCCTCGGGGGACGGAGGCCGCTGGCGGACGAGGTCGGACACCTCCGCCATGACTGCCTCAGAGGCGCTCGCCACGCTGTCCGATCCCTCAATCGTGGTGACCGTATCTGCAACCTCCTCCTTCACGCGTTTGCGCAGCTGCTCCATGATCCGAAGGAAGCCGGCCTGTTGTAGCCGATCGAGGACGCGATCCGAGATCGTGATCTGTTGTTTTGCTGTGGTGACACCAAACTCTTCGTCAAGGGCCGCTGGGAAGTCGAGCTCTAGCCCGATGTAGCGATCATTGTTGACGAAGGTCGTGAGCTTGTTCTTGGTGACCGTGTCAATCTGCCGGCCGTTACGGCAGATGATGAAACCGTTGTTGTCCTTGCGAACCCCGAACCGCGCGTTCTGGTTTTTGCCAGTAGCCTTCTTGGATTTGTCCTTCGACAGAAATCCCGGTGGCATGTATGAGATCCGCAAGGTGACGGTGCCGAGCAGCTTTCCG
Organism: Acidimicrobiales bacterium; assembly: GCA_035547835.1. NCBI lineage: Bacteria > Bacillati > Actinomycetota > Acidimicrobiia > Acidimicrobiales > Acidimicrobiales bacterium. The sequence goes on along the minus strand of DASZTW010000011.1, from coordinate 1,999 downwards.
TTATCGTCCGGGACCTCTAGGGCGAGTGGGGGCAGAGCCTCCGCTCGGTCATCATCGACATCGTAGAGGCGATAACCAGGCGTGATGAACAAGGGGTCGATAGGCTCGACCACCTTTCGGTTGACCGAGATCGCGGTCTGTCGAAGAAACCCGCGGTAGACAAGGCCGAAGTGTTGGAGCAGGTTCTGCTCCAATGAACTAGCCGTCTTCCAGGTGATGCGGTCGAGCTTGTCCCAGACGATGACGGTGCGAACAGCATCCATACCACCAGGGAAGGCTTCTTCGGCGTGCATCTGAATCCATTGAGGGAGCTCTTGGGTTGCGGCTTCCGGCATCAGAACTCGGCTGCCAGTCTTCGCCTTGCCGATCTCTTCCACATCGAGAGTCACGCCGTAGAACGTCCCCGAATCGATGCGCGAGAGCACGGAGAAGCGCTTCCCCTGACTCACCGAGGCGCTCGGCAACCCGTATCCATAGCGACCGAAGAGGTTGCGGCTGCCTTCACGGTCCGTCCCACCCCATTGGGCGCTTGCGGCAACCATCCCGGGAACCATGCCAAAGCCATCATCAAGAACAGCAATCTGGGTTGGTTTAGCATCCGATTTACCATTGAAGCCTAGCGCTACGTGGACGTTCGCCGCCCCAGCCTCAATCGAATTGTCGATCAACTCATCGAGCGCTGTGGCGGCACTCCGGTAGCCAAGATCTCGGATCGACCGTACGAAGGCCTGCGCAACGATGAGGTCGAGCTTGCCCTCCTCGCCCGGCAAACCGGACACATAATCAAGTTGGCGCTTGTGGGCTTTACTCGCGGTATCGCGTGACATTTGGTATCCTTAAGGTAGGTGAACTGGGGGCTACGCGGCAAGGAGATCGGGGCGGCCAAAATGAGAGGCGGCAATTGGCCTGAGGCGGGCGACCAGTCGACTGACTGCCTTCGGCGATAGACCTAGTTGCTCCGCCGCGGCGGCCTGAGTCGATCCGGCATAGAGAAGTCGGGCGACCGCCTCGAGCGGTTTCGGCAGCCCATCGAAGAAGTCATGCACAGTGAACTCGTCCGCGGATGCCAACTCCTCGTCAGCTCCGGGGGCCGCGTAGCGGACATCATCGAGAACGCTGGGCGCCAGGCCATCGATGGACTCCCTCGTGCGTGAGCGTTCGAAGACTGGCATCTGCCGACTCAGGCTGCGGGCAACGCGGTTCGATGCACGGGCGAAGAGGTGTGGTGCGAAGTCGCCGAGCTTCGGATCGAAGCTGCGCACGGTTGATACGACCACCTCATCGGCTACGCCCTCAAAGTCGGCGTCCTTGGCGCACCACCGCGGGCTAGCTGCGCGTACCGTGGCGTGACACGCTTCAAGGTGGGCCTTGGTGCGCAAGCGCCCATCCGCGGGCAACTCATCAAAAACAGAAGAACTCATCGTTCGACCCTTCTCTCGTGGAAGGTCGCAGCCGATGAGTGCAGGTGCGGTATGCCGTTCCTACTTATGAAGCCTTTGCGGCCTCGTCCGAGGTAACGACCTTCAATTCAGTTGTCAGAGCCAACTTAGCATGCTGATTCCGCTCTCGCGGCCAGCTTGGGCCCTCACTGTAAGCATCCCCGCCTGGAGAGCCGTTCGGACAGGTTCCTTCGCGGACGCCAGGCGGGGACTGTGATCAGGCGAAGCGGGTCAACTCCCATGTGACTGCCACGCTGTTGTGGGGCGGCATCCGATTCCCCTTGGCGATTGGTGCCGTGGTGCTCGGGGTGTCGAGCGACTTCCATACGCCGGACACCGGACAGACCTCGCCGGTTCGGGCTCTGGTGCCGAGTGGGTAGGACATTTGGTCTCCTCTCTGAGCACGGCGGTCCGCGCGGCTCATGCGGGAGATCCCCGCTCCGAGCAGGGTCCAGACCTCATCCTTCTGAAGTCGGTGATAGTCCGGCATCTCGTTCGGTGCGACCAGCGAAAGGCCGGAGATGCCCTCGAAGTCCGTTGGCCGTGGCTGCCGGCGTGTT
>DASZTW010000010.1 GCA_035547835.1 Acidimicrobiales bacterium | reverse complement strand
TTGTAGACGCCGTGTTCGTCGCGCCGGAGGTAGCCGTCCGTTTCCAGGGTTCGCGCGATGCGGAAGGCGGAGGTGGTGTCGATGTCGAGCTGGTCGGTGGCCTGTTTGAGGGTGAGGCCGTGCTCGTGGTCGCCGATCAGTTCGAGGAACCGCAAGGCTCGGCCCACGCCGGCCAGGTAGTAGCGGTTGTCGCTCACCGTGCTCCTCCCCGTGCGTGGTTTTCGCACGGCGAGCTTAGCAATACGGCGAGGTTACATTGCGCTCTGCGTCTTGTGAACCTCAGCCAACGTACTTATGATTCCTCTAGCAGAACGTGAGTTGCGCTGAGCGAAAGAAGGATGCATGCGGCAGGTGCGAGAGACGACAAGTGAGGCCGGCCCGGACTCGGTCACCGTCGACATCATCGGGGCGCACCTCCTGGCGATCGCCGAGGAGATGGGCGTGGCGTTGATCCGCGCCGCCTACTCCCCGAACGTCAAGGAGCGGCACGACTGCTCGACCTCGCTGCTCGACCGCGACGGCCAGACGATCGCGCAGGCCGAGCACATCCCGCTGCACATGGGCTCGATGCTGGGCTTCATCCCCGAGTTGACGGCGCTGTTCGCCGGCGACATCAACGAGGGCGACATCTTCATCGCCAACGATCCCTACGTCGGTGGCAGCACGCACCTGCCCGACGTCGTGGTGGTGGCGCCGCTGTTCGACGCGGAGGGCCTGGCCGGATTCGCGGCCACCGTGGCCCACCATGCCGAGTTCGGCGGCAGCCTCGGCTCGTCGCCGGACATCCACAGCGAGGGGCTGCGCATCCCGCCGGTGCGCATCTTCAACAAGGGCGTGGTCGATGAGGACTTGCTGCGGCTGATCCTGCTCAACTGCCGCAACCCCCGGGAGCGGCTGGGCGACCTGCGCGCCCAGTTCGCGGCCGTGCGCCTGGGTGCGACCCGCTACGACGAACTGTGCGGCAAGTACGAGGCGTTGGTCGTGCGCGCCGCGACCAGTGCCTGGCTGGACAAGGCCGAGGTGCAGGCCCGCGCCGCGCTGGCCAAGCTGCCGCCCGGCGTCTACTCGTTCGCCGACTGGATGGACTACGACGGGGCCGGCACCACCGACATCCCGATCCGGGTCACGCTGCGGGTCGACGAGAGCGGCATCGTCGTGGACCTCACCGAGAGCGCCGACCAGGTGAAGGGACAGATCAACGCGGTCCGGTCGGGCATCGACGCCACCGTCTACTTCGCGGTCAAGGCCGTCCTGGATCCCGATCTGCCCGCCAACGCCGGTTTCTACCGCGCCATCACCATCCGAAGCCGGCCGGGCACCATCGTCGACCCGCTGCCGCCCGCGCCGGTCTGGTCGCGTTCGGACACCTGCCAGCGGGTGGCCGACGCCATACTGGGCGCGTTCGCGCAGGCCGTGCCCGACCGGGTGCCCGCGGCCAGCCACGGCTCGGTGACCGCGGTGCACATCAGCGGGCACGATCCGCGCCGCGACGAGTTCTTCTCCTACGTCGAGGCGCTGGGCGGCGGCTTCGGCGCCCGGCCCGGCTCGGACGGGCCGGACGCCGTGCAGTCGCACATGACCAACAC
>DASZTW010000009.1 GCA_035547835.1 Acidimicrobiales bacterium | reverse complement strand
GCGTAAACGCCGACGACGGATCCGCCTCATGCAACACCTTCGTGATCGCCGCCGTCAACGTCGTCTTACCATGATCAATATGACCCATCGTACCGATATTCAAATGCGGCTTACTCCGCTCAAACTTCTCTTTCGCCATGGCGGCTGAAACCTCTCTTGATCAAATGCTCTTGGTGACGGGTGAACGTTGTGGCGGGACTACTCGCCGCGAACCCGCGCGACGATCTCTTCTTGGATGCTGGCCGGCGCCTGCTGGTAGGAGTCGAACTGCATCGTGTAGGTCGCACGACCTTGGGTGCGCGACCGAAGGTCGGTAGCGTATCCGAACATCTCGGCCAGCGGCACGTGGGCGGACACCACTTGGCTGTTGCCGCGCTGCTCGGTGCCCGACAGTTTGCCGCGACGTGCCGACAAGTCGCCCATGACGTCGCCGAGGTAATCGTCGGGGGTCACGACCTCGACCGCCATGATCGGCTCCAGCAACACGGCCTTCGCCTTGCGGGCGGCCTCGCGCAGCACCATCGAACCGGCGATCTTGAACGCCATTTCCGACGAGTCGACGTCGTGGAACGAACCGTCGACCAACGTGGCTCGCATGTCGACCAACGGATAACCGGCGAGCACACCGGAGGTGAGGCTCTCCTGGATGCCCTGGTCGACCGGACCGATGAACTCGCGCGGGATGCGGCCACCGGTGATCTTGTCGATGAACTCGTAACCGCCGCCGGGCCCGGTGGGCTCGAGGTTGATGACGACATGGGCGAACTGACCAGAGCCACCGGTCTGCTTGACGTGGCGGTACACCACGTTCTCGACCGGCTGGGTGATCGTCTCGCGGTACGCGACCTGCGGCTTGCCGACGTTCGCGTCGACATTGAACTCGCGCAGCATGCGGTCGACCAGGACCTCGAGGTGGAGCTCGCCCATCCCGGAGATCACGGTCTCGCCGGTCTCCTCGTCAGTGCGCACCTGGAACGTGGGGTCTTCCTCGGACAGCGCGTACAGCGCTTTGCCGAGCTTGTCCTGGTCGGACTTGGTCTTGGGCTCGACGGCCACGTGGATGACCGGCTCGGGGAACTCGAGCTGCTCGAGCACGATCGGGTTGGCGGGGTCACACAGCGTGTCGCCGGTGCGGGTGTTCTTGAGGCCGATGCCGGCCACGATGTCGCCGGCCTCGACGAAGTCGAGATCCTCACGGTGGTTGGCGTGCATCAGCAGGAGACGGCCGACGCGCTCCTTGTTCTCCGTGCGGGAGTTGAGCACTTGGGAGCCCTTTTCGAGCTTGCCCGAGTACACCCGGAAGTACGTGAGCTTGCCATGCGGGTCGGCGACGATCTTGAAGGCCAGCGCGGCGAAGGGCTCGTCGGGGCTGGGCTTGCGCTCGACCGTCTCTTCGGTGCGCGGCTTGGTTCCCTCGACCGGCGGCAGGTCGACCGGCGACGGGAGGTAGTCGACGATGGCGTCGAGCAGGGGCTGCACGCCCTTGTTCTTGAACGCCGTGCCCTGGAGGACGGGGACCAGACCGTGGTGGATCGTGGCGTCGCGAATCGCCGCCTTGATCTCGTCGACGGTGATCTCTTCCTCGGCGACGAACTTCTCGAGGATGTTCTCGTCGAACTCGCTCAGCACGTCGATCAGCATCTGGTGGTACTCGTCGGCCTGGTCTTGGAGGTCGGCGGGGATGTCGATGATGTCGAACGTGGCGCCGAGGTCTTCCTCGTGCCAGACGATGCCCTTCATCTCCACGACGTCGACGACACCCTGGTAGTTCCCCTCGGCGCCGATCGGGAGCTGCAGGACCGCGGTCTTGGCGTCGAGCCGATTGTGGATCGACTCGAGGGACTTGAAGAAGTCGGCCCCGAGGCGGTCCATCTTGTTCACGAAGCACATGCGCGGCACGCCGTACTTGTTCGCCTGGCGCCACACCGTCTCGGTCTGTGGCTCCACGCCGGCGACGCCATCGAACACCGCGACGGCGCCGTCGAGCACGCGCAAGGACCGCTCGACCTCGACCGTGAAGTCGACGTGGCCAGGCGTGTCGAGGATGTTGATGCGGTGATCACGCCAGAACGTGGTGGTGGCCGCCGAGGTGATGGTGATGCCGCGCTCTTGTTCTTGGACCATGTGGTCCATGACCGAGGCACCCTCGTGGGTCTCACCGATCTTGTAGGTCTTGCCCGTGTAGTAGAGGATCCGCTCCGTCGTGGTGGTCTTGCCCGCGTCGATGTGGGCCATGATCCCGATGTTGCGGTATCGCTCGAGTGGCACGTGAGCCATAGCTGTCAATCTCTGTTCGTGCGGAGTGCGTACATGGGTGGTCGGCCAGCTACGTGGTCTGCCCGACGGTCTGGCTGGTGCGACGGTCGTTGCCGCCGCTGACTACCAGCGGTAGTGGGCGAACGCCCGGTTCGACTCGGCCATCTTGTGGACGTCTTCCCGCCGCTTGACCGAGGCGCCGGTGCTGTTTGATGCGTCGAGCAGCTCGTTCGCGAGACGCTCGGCCATGGTCTTCTCACGGCGCTGGCGCGAGTAGCCCACGATCCAACGGATGGCCAAGGTGTTGGCACGGGGAGCCCGCACCTCGACCGGCACCTGGTACGTGGCGCCACCAACCCTGCGGCTCTTGACCTCGAGCTGGGGACGGACGTTGTCGACCGCGCGCTTCAGCGTGCTGATCGGCTCCGCGCCGGTCTTCTCCTCGATCGTGGCGAGGGCTTCGTAGACGATGCGCTCGGCGGTGGAACGCTTCCCGCGCTGCAGAACCTTGTTGATGATCTGCGTGACCAGCAGCGACCCGTAGATCGGGTCGGGCGGCAACGGGCGGCGCGAGGCGGGACCGCGGCGAGGCACGTCAGCTTCCCTTCTTGGCGCCGTAGCGGCTACGGGCCTGCTTGCGGTCCTTCACACCGGAGGTGTCGAGGGTGCCGCGGATGATCTTGTAACGAACGCCGGGGAGGTCCTTCACGCGACCACCACGGACGAGCACGATCGAGTGCTCCTGCAAGTTGTGCCCGACACCCGGGATGTAGGCCGTGACCTCCACGCCGGTCGTCAGGCGCACGCGGGCCACCTTCCGCAGGGCGGAGTTCGGCTTCTTGGGGGTGGTCGTGTACACGCGGGTGCACACTCCGCGCCGCTGGGGCGCGCCCTTCAATGCCGGGGTCTTGCCCGTCTTCGGCTTGGTGGACCGGCCCTTTCGAACCAGCTGCTGGATGGTGGGCACGAAAAACCTCTCGTGGTGCTCGAAGCCAAGGCCGACGGGGCGCGAGAGCGCCAAGGGCCGAAGGGAAAGCCTACGGGGCGCGCGGATCGCGGAGCAACCCGAGAACCAGGTGAGGCTACAGATCTCGGCGAGCGCGGGCGCGGACCTCGTCGGGCACGCCAGGCGCGAAGTACAGCGTGGCGGATTCCGCCCCCGACGGACCGAAGCCCGCCGCCGCCACGGTCGGCTGCGCCGCCCAACCCGACGACTCGGCGGCCGCCCGCACCTTGTCGAACCCGGGCTGCAGGCCGAACGAACCGGCCAGCGCATCAGCCACCGCCCCGCGTCGGTCACTCGAGAGGGGAGCCAGCGCGGCGTGCACGGTCAGCTGCGGGGCCCGGTCTGTCGAGCCGGCCAGACACAGCTTGGTCCACGGCCCCCACAAGCAGGGCGACAAACCGACGTCGTGAAGGGTCGAGATCACCGCACGCGGATCCACGCCCGCAACGCGGGCGGCCGCCTGTAGCGCCTGGTGACCCGCGCCGCGCTCCGGACGCAGATAGACCTTGGCGCGCCGGGCTCCGTCTCGGGCCGTCTCGAACGCGACGAACGCGACCGGGGCGATGTCCACAGGGACCAGCGCCGCGAGCGTGGCGAGCTCCGGCCAGCGGGCGGACAGCCGGGTCAGCGCACCGGGGTCCCACGCCACGTTCGCGTACAGCTTGACCACATCGACGGAATCGGGATCCGACGCGTCGTGCACCGCGCCGATCCACGTGGTGAAGGCGGGTTCGGGACCATCGCGAGTCGCACGGGGAAACGCATCGTCGATCACGTCGTGCAGCGTGGCCACTGCCTCGGCCGCGACATCCAGAGGCAGTGCCCCCGCCACCACACCCAGCGCCGCGCGCTGCTGGTCGAGGCGCTCGCTGAGCGACCCGGTCCCCGCTCCCAACTCCATTGCGTAGCGGAGCTGCTCCGGCGCGCGATTGGCCCCGGCCGACACGCTGACTTCCAGCCCGGACCCGGGCGTCAGGGTCCAGCGCGGCTCGGGATGCTCGTGCCAGTCGACGTCGAGCGGCGCCGGCCAACTCGTCGGGAGCGCGCCGCCCCACATCGCGTCGAGGAAGCGGCGCGGCCCCTCGGATGCGTCGGTGCTCATCCGCCGCTGAACTGCCAGTTGACCCCGCTCGGCGACACCGTCGTCGGTCCCGCCGGACCCGGTGGCTCCCCGCCGGCGACCTGGATGCCACCGTCGCCACCAGCCTTGGCGATCTCCGCGCCACCGTGGATCGCGCTCTCACCCGCATCGGTGGTCTTGTTGTACGCGTACGACCGCACGGTGGCGCCGCCTTTGGCGATCGGGTGCTTCCACCAGCTCAGCGCCGCGGCACGGTTGGCCAGCACCTGTGCCTGGGCCGCTCGCGACGCCCGGAACGCGTTCGACAGGTACTCGCCGCCGACCGACCCACCGGCACCGAGCCCGCCGTACAGCGCCACTTTCGTCGGATCGATCTGGCCCTCGTTGCCGAGCTCCGTGGCAGCCTCGGTGACCATCATCCCGCCGCCTCCCTCGGCCGCAGCCGGTACGGCCTTGGCCAGGAACGGAATTCCGTAGCGGGCGCCCATCATCAAGCCATAGTCGCCAGCAGTGAACCCGCCGACCGTCACCAGTGGCATGGCGGCCGCCCCGAACGCGCCGCCGGCGAAACCAGCAGCGCCGGCCGTCCCCACCTTCCACCAGTCGACTTTGCCGGTCGTGGCGTACTGCACGACGGCGTTCGTGCCCCCCGTGAGGAGCGCGCCGCCGGCAGCCGCCATGATGACCGCTGCGGACCCCCCCGAGGCCACGATCAGCACCCCACCGACCACCACGCAGCCCGCGATCACCAGCGCCTGCTTCCAGTGGCCTTCCTTCCAGCCCTCGATCTGCTTGTTGGCCTCGTCGACCGTGACCGGGTGAAGGCCGAGCGGGTCGACATGGCCGATCGGGTCGTTGCCGGCGTACTGGTACGGGTTGGTGGGACCGCCCGGACGGTCCCACGCTCCCGCAAACGGATCGCGGGTCAAGAACGCATGCGTGGTCGGGTCGTACACCCGGTTGCGCAGCCAGACCAGGTCGCCGAGCTGCAGCTCACCCAGGAAGCCGGGGCCGACGAGGTCGGCGCGCGGTGCGAGCGAGCCCCACGGATCGGCGCTGGCGCCCACGGTGCCACGCCAATCGGCGGCCACCCACGACACGGCCCGGTCCACCGTGGCGACCGGAACCCGGTCGACCCACAGCACGGTCGCGTCGTCGATCGCGTGGAGCTGGAGGCCGATACCGTCGACGTGCGCCCAGCTCATCGCGGTCTCGCCCACGCGCAGCGGCTCGCCTTCGTAGCCGAGCGTGAGGTCCGTCACCTCGGCGGTGCCGTCGACACCACGACGGGTCACTTCCGCCAGCCGGCCGAGGCCGTCCCACTGGTACTCGACCTGTCCGTCAGGTCCCGACTCACTCACCCGCCGGCCCGCGCCGTCGTAGTGGTAGTCGGTCGCGCCCCCCGTTGCCTCGACGCGAACCAACTGGTCCGCGGCGTCGTACTCGAACGTACGACGGCCCGCGGGACCAACTTCGTCGACGAGCCGGCCGCATGCGTCGTACACCCAGCGCCATGCACCACCAGGTCCCTCGCGGCCGACCAGCTGGCCGGTCAGGTCGTACTCGTACGTGCTGGTCACCCCATCGGTGCGTTCGACCGCCACCCGGCCGAACAGGTCGCGCTCGAGCTCAGTGATGTGGACCTGGTCGCCGCGCTGCTCCTCGTACCGGGTCAGCCATTGGCCGTCGTAGGTCCACGTCCGCCGCAAGCCATCGGCCTCGACCATGACCGGCCGACCTTCGAGATCACGGGTGATCGCGATGGTGCCCGCAACGGGATGCTCGATCCGGACCACGCGGCCGAACAGGTCGAGGTGCTCGTCGTACGGCGCGCCAGCGGCGGGCGTGACCGTCCGGATCGATTCCGCATATGACCACCGCGTGACCGCGCCGTCGACCTCGCGGGCCGTCGGACGCCCACGATGATCGTGGGTCTCGGAGATCCGCCCACCGCTCGGAAGCGCGACCGTTCGGCCGCCCGGCACTTCCTCGATGTGCCACCGCTCTGCACCGCAGGAGATCTCCGTGGGGCGACCATCGGCATCGATCTCGAACCGCAGCACCCGACCCGTCGGCTCAGCCATCTCGGTGACCCGTCCGGCTGGGTCGAGTGCGAGCCGGGTCACTCGGCCGAGCGGATCGGTCGAGGCCGTGATGCGGCCCAACGGGTCGCGACCCACCGACCATCGGGCACCCTTGGGGTCCTCCACCCAGATCGGGTTGCGCTGGTCGTCCCACCCGATCTGCACCGATCCGCCGGCGGGGTCGATGCTCTCGACCAGATCGCCGCGTTCGTCGTAACGGCTACGGGCGACCGCGCCCGACGGCGCGACGACCGACGCGACCTGGCCGCTCGCCGGATCCCATTCGAAGCCCCAGCGCTCCTCGCCCTTCTCGTAGGTCGCCACGCGGCCGTCGGTCCCCCAGCCGATGCGCGTGACCTCGCCGTCCCGGATGTGGGTGACGACGCGCCCGAGCGCGTCGCGCTCGAACGCTTCGGCGCCGTTTGGTCCTTCTGTCTCGACGAGCCGTCCCGCCGCGTCGTAGCGCGCCGCCCAGGTGGCGCCGTCTGGCCGAACGACCATCGCTGGGCGACCGGCGGCCGTGTACGCGATGCGGCTCTCGACCTCGCCGTCGATCACCACCTCGACCGCCCGACCGAGCACATCGTGGTCGACGTGGACATCGCGACCCGCCGCGTCGAGCTCCTCCACCACTTGGCCCGTCGGCCCGCGGCGAACAGTGTGGCTGGTGCCGTCCGCGAGCTGCAGCCCCTCGATGCGGCCCAACGGGTCGGAACGGGCCGTCGTGACGTTGCCGGTCGGGTCGCGAAACGACTCGAGCACGCCCGCCGCGGTGAACGACTGCTCCCACGCGCCTCCTGAGGGATCGACCAGTCGCTGCAGCTCGCCCATCGGGGTGTGCTCGAGCGCCCACGACCCGCCGGGCCGACGAATCGAAGCGATCCACCCGAAGCGGTCATGTGACAGCTCGGTGGTCACCCCGCGCGCATCCGTGACTCCGCGCAACGAGCCTGCCGCCGAATACTCGAAATCGACGCGGCTCTCGACCGGGCCTCGACCGGCGACCACGCGACCCTCGGCCGTGCGCTCCAGCGCGAGCACGGCACCGTCGGGGCCAGTGACGCGGAGGGCCTGTCCGCCTGCGTCGCGCTCGATCCGCATGGTCGCGCCGTCGGCCGAGGTTACCGCGCTGACCTCGCCGCTGGCGTGCGCCAACAGCTCGGTCCGGTTGCCGACCCCGTCGACGACCGCCGTCACGTTGCCGTCCGCGTCGTACTCGACGGTCGTCGTCACCCCGTCCGCGTCGACCAGCCGTGAGAGCTGACCATCGGTGTACTCGAAAACGAAGAACAGGCCCAACGGGCCGTCGACGCGAGCCGGCCGCCGCGCGTCGCCGTCGTACGTCATGCGGTACGCGGCGCCGTTCGGATCGGTGTACGCCACCACCCGGTCGACCTCGTCGTACTCCCAGGTCCACGACGCACCGTCGGGCCGCCGCTCGAGGACGCAGTTGCCCCGCTGGTCGAACTCCCGCCGGGTGATCTCGCCGCCGGCGCCCATCACCACCACCGGGTTGCCTTCGCGGTCGAACTCCCGCGACAGGCGGTAGGACTCACCGACTTGGAGGTGGACGAGGTGGCCCGCTTCGTCGTGGCGGTACAAGGTCGACGGCCCGCCGTCGTCGTCGGCCACCACGAGGGTGTTCGGCGTGAAGTAGCGATACGTGGTGCGCCGGCCGTGTGCCGACACCTGCGACAGCACCCGACCCTCGGCGTCGTACGTGTTGGCCGCGAGGCGGACCCCGTCGGCGTCGAACAGCTCGAGCATGCGACCCTGCTCGTCGTTGACGAAGCGGCGTCCGGCCACCTCGCGCTGGATCTCGACGAGGTCGGGCGCGTACGCGAACCGGACCACTCGACCGTCGGACGACTGAACCGATTCGATGCGATCGTCGTTCCACGACAGGCTGATCGTCCGCCCGCCTTGGTCGGTGAGCGCGGCGAGCCGCCCAGACTCATGGGTGAACTCGACCCGGCGACCGATCGCGGTGCGAACGGCCCCCACGCGGCCCGCTGCGTCGAACTCCCAGCGCTGGCCCGGGAAGCGGCTGTTCCAGTCCCACCGCAGCACGTAGCCGGCGTCGTGCTCTTCCAACGCCGCCTCCACGCCCGGCGTCCTTCCGAACCCACCCTCGCCCCGCACGAACGTGGCCCGTTGGCCGTCGGGGCCCACGTACGCGACTTCGATGTCGTTGGGAAACTGGAGGCCGGCGTCCGCCCAGCTCGCCCAGCCACGTCCGTGCGCGCCGACTCGGATGAAGCGAGAGCTGTACGTCATCGTCCAGCGCAGCGCGTCGAGCGGCTCGGGCATCGTGAAGGCGTGCTCGACTTCGACGAAGTGGCCGGTCGCGGTGCACACCGGGTCATCGCTCCACCCCGTCTCGAGCGGGTGGCCCGCGAACACCGGCTCGTCCACCGTGATGGCGTGGCGCGGCGCCGCGTTGACGTGTGCGGCGGTCAACGCGGCGGTGATCCGACCGTTGTCGATCGCCTGCCCGGATTTCGCGTCGGCGTCGACGAACGCCTTGTGCACCGTCGCGACGAAACGATCGTCGTTCTCGTTGTTGGTGCACAACGTGCCGGCGTCGCTCATCACTTCCGCGCCGTTGGCCAGGCGGAAGTCCGAAGGCTGAGCGAGGTACGCCTGCATCAGCCCGTTGGTCACGCCGTACTGCTTGCGCAGCGCCGAGCTCGCGGGCTTGGCCTTGTCGGAGTAGGACTTCAGGTGTTGCAGGTTGGCGGAGCTGGTTCCGGACACGACGAGACTCCAAGGCGGCGGCAGGGCGGAAGGTCCGGCGTTAGTGCCCCACTCCTCGCCACCACAAACCGCGCGCGTTTCACCCCTTCGTGCGTTGGACACAACGCCCGGCCCCGACACCCGAGGAGGGCCGATGGCTCCACAGCAAGTGAAGTTCCCGTTCGAGCAAGCGCTGCCCCTTGCCCGTTCGCTGTGGAAGTTGGCTCAGCAGGTCGCAACCACCCAGTCGACGAGGTCATCCGCTGCGACCGTCGCCGAGGATGGCTGGCTCGGAACGTTCAAGGACGAGTTCGTCAAGAACATGCAGGTCGCCAACACCGACTCGGCTGGGGTGAAGACGGCCCTGGAGACCGCCGCCCGTGGCATCGCCGAGTCGTGGGCGATGGCCAACCAGCAACAGCAGACCTACATCTACTACGACAACGTCCGAAAGGCGCGGGACCACGTCAGCGGTTGGGACAAGTTCTGGGGCGACGACACGGACTACGGCAAACCCCCGAACCCACCGGCCGTGCCGACGCCACCGAGCTTTGAACCCACCAAGGTCCCCCAGGCGTTCGTGCCCCACTGACCGCCGCCGACCAGCGTCGTGAACGGTCGAAAACGCAAGCTGCCGGGCCCGAAGGCCCGGCAGCTTCGCGTTCGGTTCAGCGGGATCAGCCGATGCTGGAGTCGGCTCCCGGCAGGTCCGTGACCGTGGCCGGCTCGCCCTCGATCGCGGCGCCGTCGCCGTCCGCCGCCTGGTCGCCACCCATGTTGGCGAGCCAGCCCGCAAGACCAGCGTCCTCGGACTCGGTCGAGTAGAACGCCATCGGTTCGTAGTCAGGCGCATCGACGCCGATGTCCCGGTACACGCCCATGCCCGACCCGGCGGGGATGAGCTTGCCGATGATGATGTTCTCCTTGAGGCCGAGCAACGAGTCGCTCTTGCCCTCGATGGCGGCCTCGGTGAGCACCCGAGTCGTCTCTTGGAAGGAAGCCGCCGACAACCAGGAGTAGGTCGCCAGCGATGCCTTGGTGATCCCCATGATCTCGGGGCGCCCCTCGGCAGGCTTCTTGCCTTCCTCGAGCAGCAGCCGGTTGATCTCCGCGAACTCCTGCTGATCGACGCGCGCGTCGGGCAGGAGGTCGGAGTCACCCGATTCGGTGACGTTCACCCGCTTGGTCATCTGGCGGACGATCAACTCGATGTGCTTGTCGTGGATCGACACGCCCTGGTCCCGGTACACCTTCTGGATTTCGTCGACCAGGTACTTCTGCGTCTCGCGGACGCCTCGGATGGCCAACAGCTCCTTCGGGTCACGGGGGCCGTCCTTGCCGACGATGGGGTCGCCGGCCTGGACCTCTTGGCCTTCGCTGACCTCGAGACGGGCCTGGAGCGGGACGAGGTAGTCGAACTCCTTGCCCTGGTCGTCGACGACCGTGACCGTGCGGCCCTTGCCCTCGTCCTCGGAGATGCGCACGACGCCAGATGCTTCGCTGAGGGTGGCCTTGCCCTTCGGGCTACGGGCCTCGAACAGCTCGACCACCCGGGGAAGACCACCGGCGATGTCGCTGCCGGCGATACCACCGGTGTGGAAGGTCCGCATCGTGAGCTGCGTGCCGGGCTCACCGATCGACTGGGCCGCCATCACCCCGACGGCCTCGCCGAGCTCGATCGTGCGGCCGGTTGCCAACGAACGGCCATAGCAAGCGGCGCACACGCCGAGCTCTGCCTGGCAGGTCAACGGCGAGCGCGCCCGAACCCGGGTCACGGACTCGTCGTCGCGCAGGGCGGCGAGGTCGTCCTCGTCGATCTGACGGCCGGCTTCGAGCACCGTCCCGTCGGACAGCTTGACGTCCTCGGTGAGCACCCGCCCGAAGATCTTGGTCTCCAGGTACGTGCGGCGCATCGTGTCGCCCGGCTTCGACGGACGGGGACCGACGTAGTTGCCCTCGGTGTCGAAGTAGCCGTCAGGGTGGATGTCGTCGAACCACATGCCCCGGTTCGGCTTGCCCTCACGGGCGCAGTCGACCTCGCGCACGATCAACTCTTGGGCCACGTCGACGAGTCGGCGGGTCAAGTAGCCGGAGTCGGCGGTACGGAGGGCCGTGTCGACCAAGCCCTTGCGGGCGCCGGGCGTGGCGATGAAGTACTCGAGCATCGACAGACCCTCACGGAAGTTGGCCTTGATCGGCCGGGGGATCATGTCGCCTCGGGGGTTGGCCACCAGACCGCGCATGCCGGCGATCTGACGGACCTGCATCATGTTGCCTCGAGCACCGGACCCGACCATCGTGTCGATCGGGTTGAACTGCTCGGACGCGAACGCCTGCTCCATCTTGGTGCGGACGAGGTCGGTGGCACCGGTCCAGATCTCCACTTCCTTCTGGCGGCGCTCGCCGTCGGTGATGATGCCCCGACGGAACTGCTCCTCGACTTTCTGGGCTCGCGCTTCGTGCTCGTCGAGGATCTCGGCCTTCTCCACCGGGACCTTGATGTCGTCGATGGAGATGGTGAGGCCGGACTTGGCGGCGAAGCGGAAGCAGAGGTTCTTCAGCTTGTCGAGCGAGTCGCCGACCACTGCCTTCGGGTACGAGGTGGCGAGCTTGTCGGTGATCTCGCTCATCACGGCCTTGCGAACCGGCTTGGCGATGAACTCGAAGCTGGCGGGAAGCGTGTTGTTGAACAGCTCACGACCAAGCGTGGTCTTCCGTTCGGTGATGACCTTGGCGCCGTCCTCGAGCACGGGCTCGCCGTCGTCGTCGACGACAGCGGCGCGCAGCGTGACCTCGGCGTGGAGCCCGAGGCTCCCGCGGTCGTACGCCGCCTCCATCTCGTACAGGTTCCGGTACGTGCCGCCCTCGCCGGGCTCACCGGCGACGACCTGAGTGAGGTAGTTGGCGCCGATGATCATGTCCTGGGTGGGCGTGACCAATGGTCGACCGTGCGCCGGTGACAGCACGTTGTTCGCCGACAGCATGAGGACCCGGGCTTCGGCCTGGGCCTCGGCGCTGAGCGGCAGGTGGACCGCCATCTGGTCGCCGTCGAAGTCGGCGTTGAACGCGGTGCACACCAACGGGTGGATCTGGATGGCCTTGCCTTCGACCAGCACCGGCTCGAAGGCCTGGATGCCGAGGCGGTGCAACGTGGGCGCCCGGTTCAACAGCACCGGGTGCTCCTTGATGACCTCGTCGAGGACGTCCCACACCTGCGGCCGGCGCCGCTCCACCATGCGCTTGGCCGACTTGATGTTCTGCGCCAGCTCCGCGTCGACCAGCTTCTTCATGACGAACGGCTTGAACAGCTCGAGCGCCATCTGCTTGGGCAAGCCGCACTGGTGCAGCTTGAGCGTGGGGCCGACGACGATGACCGAACGGCCGGAGTAGTCGACGCGCTTGCCGAGCAGGTTCTGACGGAACCGACCCTGCTTGCCCTTCAACATGTCCGACAGCGACTTCAGCGGACGGTTGCCCGGCCCTGTGACGGGGCGGCCACGGCGGCCGTTGTCGAACAATGCGTCGACGGCCTCCTGCAGCATCCGCTTCTCGTTGTTGACGATGATCTCGGGCGCGCCGAGGTCGAGCAGCCGCTTCAGGCGGTTGTTGCGGTTGATGACCCGGCGGTACAGGTCGTTGAGGTCGGAAGTGGCGAACCGGCCACCGTCGAGCTGCACCATCGGGCGCAGCTCCGGCGGGATCACCGGGACGACCTCGAGGATCATCGCCCGCGGGTCGTTGTAGCGCCGACCGTTCTCGTCGCGGCGGTTGAACGCCGCCACGATCTTGAGGCGCTTGACGGCCTTCTGCTTGCGCTGGGCCGACAGCGGACGCTGACCTTCCGGCGGGTCGAGCTGGACGCGGAGCTTCTCTTCTTCCTCGTCGAGGTCGAGGCGGTCGAGCAGGCTCTTGATCGCCTCGGCGCCCATGCCGCCCTCGAAGTACTCCTCGTAGCGGTCGACGAGCTCTCGCCACAGCGCTTCGTCCTCGATGATCTTGCGAGGGAAGAGGTCCTTGAACTCGTCGAACGTGCGCTGCACGAGGTCGAGCTCGAACTCGTACTGCTCGCGGATGCCCGCGGCGTCCTTTTCGGCCGCGCGCTGGCGGGCCTTGATGTCGGATTCCTTGGCGCCTTCGTTCTCGAGCTCGGCGACCTCGGTCTCGAGCTCCTCCCAGCGCTGGGCGAGCTCTTGTTCCATCTCCTTTTCGATGGCTTCCTTCTCGCCTCGGAGCTCCGCTTCGAGGTTCGCGAGGTCGGCATCGCGCTTGTCGACGTCGACCCAGGTGACGAGGTTGGCCGCGAAGTAGATGACCTTCTCGAGCTGCTTGGCCTTCAGCTCCTCACGGATCTCGGTGCCCATGAGGAGGTAGGCCAGCCAGCTGCGGGTGCCGCGGAGGTACCAGATGTGGATGACGGGCGCGGCGAGCTCGATGTGGCCCATGCGCTCGCGCCGCACCTTCGAGCGGGTGACCTCGACGCCACAGCGCTCGCAGATGATGCCCTTGAAACGGACCCGCTTGTACTTGCCGCAGTAGCACTCCCAGTCCTTGGTGGGACCGAAGATCTTCTCGCAGAACAAGCCGTCCTTTTCGGGACGAAGGGTGCGGTAGTTGATGGTCTCCGGCTTCTTGACCTCGCCGTTGGACCACATGCGGATGGAGTCCGCCGTGGCGAGCCCGATCCGGAGCTGGTCGAAGTTGTTGACGTCAAGCATGAACGCTCCCTTGGGGGGTGCTCGAGGGGGGCGGCTCCCGCCGGCCCCCCTCGACCTCGGCCGAACCGGCTCGGCCGGTCGGTCGAGCAACAAAATGATGTGCCGAAGGCGCCTTCAGCTCGCCCGAACGGAGCGAGCGGAGCGACGCGGGTGAGGGCGAAACCACTAGATGCGCTCGCGCCGGCGCTCGTCCTCTTCGTCGGAGCCGCGCTCCGGACGGGAAAGGTCGATGCCGAGCTCCTCGGCGGCACGGAACACGTCTTCGTCGAGCTCACGCATCTCGATCTCTTCGCCGGTCTTGGCGAGGACCTCGACGTTGAGGCACAAGGCCTGCATCTCCTTGATGAGCACCTTGAAGCTCTCGGGGATGCCGGGCTCGGGGATGTTCTCGCCCTTCACGATCGCCTCATAGACCTTCACGCGGCCGAGCACGTCGTCGGACTTGATGGTCAGCAGCTCCTGCAAGCAGTACGCCGCGCCGTAGGCCTCGAGCGCCCACACCTCCATCTCACCGAAGCGCTGGCCACCGAACTGGGCCTTACCGCCGAGCGGCTGCTGGGTGATCATCGAGTACGGGCCGGTCGACCGAGCGTGGATCTTGTCGTCGACCAGGTGGGCCAGCTTCAAGATGTACATGTACCCGACCATGACCGGGCGGTCGAAGCGGTCACCCGTACGGCCGTTGTACAGCCAGGCCTTGCCGTCGGGACGGACCAACCGGCCACCTTCGCCGTACTCGGAGAAGGGCGATTCGGGGTGCAGGTGGGTGAGCGCCTGCTGGATGGTGGGGTGGTCGCCGGCGCGGTACGTCTCGTCCCAGTTGGCGCCGTCGAACACCGGGGTGGCGATGAGCTTCGACGCGGGGGTGGCCGGGCGGGTCTTGTTCTCGGTGCCTCGCACCGGGTCGTCGCCGACTTCCTGGCGGACGTCGTCGATCTGCTCCCATCCCCACCGAGCCGCGTAGCCCAAGTGGGCCTCGAGGACCTGGCCGATGTTCATTCGGGACGGCACACCGAGCGGGTTCAAGATGATGTCGACCGCGGTGCCGTCCTCGAGGTGCGGCATGTCCTCGACGGGCAGGATCTTGGAGATCACGCCCTTGTTGCCGTGGCGGCCGGCCAGCTTGTCGCCCACGCTGATCTTGCGCTTCTGGGCGACGTAGACCTTGACCAGCTCGTTGACGCCGGGCGGCAGCTCGTGGCCGTCGTCGCGGGTCTGCACCCGCACGTCGATGACCTTGCCGTACTCGCCGTGGGGGACCTTGAGCGACGTGTCGCGAACCTCACGAGCCTTCTCACCGAAGATCGCCCGCAGCAGGCGCTCTTCGGGGGTGAGCTCGGTCTCGCCCTTCGGCGTGACCTTGCCGACGAGCACGTCGCCGGCGTCGACCTCGGCGCCGACGCGGATGATCCCGCGCTCGTCGAGGTCGGCGAGGATGTCCTCGCTCAGGTTCGGGATGTCGCGGGTGATCTCTTCGGGACCGAGCTTCGTGTCGCGAGCGTCGATCTCGTGCTCGTGGATGTGGATCGACGTCAGCACGTCGTCCTTCACGAGCCGCTCGGACAAGATGATCGCGTCCTCGAAGTTGTAACCGTCCCACGGCAAGAACGCGACGAGCAGGTTCTTGCCGAGCGCCAGCTCACCGTTGTCGGTCGAGGGACCGTGGGCGAGGATGTCGCCCTTGGCGAACTTCTCGCCCTCACGGATGTTCGGCTTCTGGTTGATGCACGTGTCCTGGTTCGAGCGCTCGAACTTCAGGAGGCGGAACACCTTCTTGCCGAGCTTGTCGTACTGGACGGTGATCTGGGTGCCGTCGACCTCGGTGACCACGCCGCTGTCGGCCGCGATCACCATGTCGGCCGCGTCGAACGCGGCGCGCGCCTCGATGCCGGTGCCGATGTACGGCGCCTCGGGCACCACCAGCGGCACGGCTTGGCGCTGCATGTTGGCGCCCATGAGCGCACGGTTGGCGTCGTCGTGCTCGAGGAACGGGATGAGCGAGGTGGCCACCGACACGATCTGCTTCGGCGACACGTCCATCATCTGAACCTCTTCAGGGCTCACCGAGCTGATCTCGGTGGTGGCGCCGAAGAACACCTCACGCTCGAGCTGGAGCTTCAGCTCGCCGAGCGTCGCGGCCTGCGGCGAGCGGCGCACGAGCACCCGGTCGCCGACGAAGTTGCCCTTGTCGTCCATCGGCGTGTTGGCCTGCGCGACGACGTACTCCTCTTCCTCGTCGGCCGCGAGGTACACGACCTCGTCGCTCGCCCTGCCCTTTTCGACCTTGCGATACGGCGACTCCAGGAACCCGAAGCTGTTCACCCTGGCGTACGTCGACAGGTAGCCGATCAGACCGATGTTCGGGCCTTCCGGCGTCTCGATCGGGCACATCCGGCCGTAATGGCTGAAGTGCACGTCGCGGACCTCGAACCCGGCGCGCTCACGAGACAGGCCACCTGGGCCGAGCGCCGAGAGGCGTCGGCGGTGGTTCAGCCCCGACAGCGGGTTGACCTGGTCCATGAACTGCGAGAGCTGGCTGGTGCCGAAGAACTCCTTGATCGCCGCCACGACCGGACGGATGTTGATCAGGGTCTGCGGCGTGATCGCCTCGACGTCTTGGGTGGTCATGCGCTCGCGCACGACCCGCTCCATGCGGGAGAGGCCGATGCGGACCTGGTTCTGGATCAGCTCGCCGACCGACCGGATGCGGCGGTTCGCGAAGTGGTCTTGGTCGTCGAGGCGGTACCCGGGCTCGGCCTGCACCAGGTTCAGCAGGTACGTGCAGGCGGCCAGGACCTCGATGCGGCTCAGCACGGACTGATCGGCTTCGGGCGCGTCGATCTCGAGCATCGGGAACTGCTGCGCGAGCTTCTCGACCTCGGGGCCGAGCTTGCGGTTCAGCTTGTAGCGGCCGACGCGGCTGAGGTCGTAGCGCCGGGGCTCGAAGAACGCGTTGCGGAAGTACGCCTTGGCGGACTCGACCGACGGCGGTTCGCCCGGACGGGCGCGCTTGTAGATCTCGACGAGCGCCTCGTCCTGGGTCGGGGCGAGCTCGCGGTCCTTCTCCCACTGCTCCTCGAGGAAGTCGAACTGCCGGACGAACGCCTCGAGGAACCCCGGCGCGTTCTCTTCGTCGTAGCCGAGCGCACGCAACAGAACGAACAGGCTGAGCCGGCGCTTGCGGGCGACCCGGGTACCGGCCGTGGGGTTCTTGCCGGGCTTCTGCTCGACGTCGAACTCGATCCACTCACCCCGGTAGGGGTGGATGGTGCCCGTGACGAGCTGGTGCTTGGCGAGGTTCCGCAAGCGGAACCGCTCACCGGGCTGGAAGATCACGCCCGGCGACCGCACGAGCTGCGACACGACGACGCGCTCGGTGCCGTTGATGATGAACGTGCCCTTGTCGGTCATCATCGGGAAGTCACCCGTGAAGACCGTCTGCTCCTTGATCTCGCCGGTCTGCGCGTTCATGAACCGCGCCTTCACGAAGATCGGCGCGGAGTAGGTCATGTCCTTCTCTTTGCACTCCGCGACCGTGAACTTCGGCGGCGGTCGCAGATCTTCGTCCTCAGGATCGAAGAACAGCTCGAGCTGCAGTTGCTCGGTGAAGTCCTTGATGGGGCTGATGTCGCGGAACGTCTCCGCCAGGCCCTCGTGCAAGAACCACTCGAACGACTCGCGCTGGATGGCGATCAGGTCGGGAAGTGGCAGCGCTTCGGTGAGGGTGCCGAACGAATACCGGTCCCGGGTCTTGGAGCGAACGGACAACGACGACTCCTCGGGGCAGATCACGCGGGGTGACAAGGGGGTTCCGGGCGCGCGCTACCGCCACCGTTTGAAGCGGGGACAGGAGGGGCGAGCACGGCAACTGGCCATGCTAGGCCCACGAGGCAGACTTCGGCAACCCCGCGACACGCGGGGCGCTGCGGGACGAACCCGAGTTGGGTGGCAGGGTACGAGCGACGCACTCACAAGTCAAGGCTTGACAAGCATCGAGATGCCCCTCGCGCGGTCGCCAAAACGACGACGACCCCGGGCCGCAGCCCGGGGTCGTCGCACGGTCAGAAGGTGCTACTTGAGCTCGACGGTGGCGCCAGCGGCCTCGAGGGCCTCCTTCGCCTTCTCGGCGTCTTCCTTCGATGCCTTCTCGAGGACCGGCTTCGGCGCGTTGTCGACCAGCTCCTTGGCCTCCTTCAGGCCCAGGCTGGTCAGCGAGCGCACCTCCTTGATGACGCCGATCTTCTTGTCACCGGCAGCGGTGAGGATGACGTCGAACTCGTCCTTTTCGTCTTCGCCGCCACCTGCGTCGCCGCCACCGGCAGCCGGAGCAGCCGCAACCGCGGCGACCGGTGCGGCAGCAGTGACACCGAACTTCTCCTCGAACTCGCTGAGCAGCTCGCTCAGCTCGAGGACGGTCATGTTGGCGATGGAGTCGAGGATCTCTTCCTTGGTGGCCATGGTTCAGCTCTCCTGTGCTTCAGTGTCGGCGGCTGAGGTGGCCGCGTTCGTGTCCGCGGCCTCGGCCGCAGAGGTGTCGTCGGCAGCCTCGGCCGCCGGGGTCTCGTCGACAGCAGCTGCCGCTGCGTCGTCGGCTTGTGCCGCAGGTGCGGCGTCGGCCTCATCCGCCGCAGGTGCGGCGGGCTCGGCTTCGTCGGTGGCGGCCGGCTCGTCGGGGGCTTCCGCCGCGGGCTCCGGCGCCGGCGCGCCCGGTGCACCACCCTGGTCGACCAGCGCACGCAGGCCGTACGCGAAGTTGCGCGGCAGGGCCTGGAGCAGGCCGGCGAACTGCACCATCGGTGCCGCCAGTCCACCAGCCAGGCGGGCGAGCAGCTCCTCGCGGGGCGCGACATCGGCCAGCGCCTTGGCGTCGGCCTCGCTCAGCACCTTGTCGCCGAGCAAGCCGCCCTTGACGAGCAGCGCCGGGTTGGCACGAGCGAAGTCGCGCAGCGCCTTGGCCACGGTGACCGCGTCGCCAGGCGAGCCGTCCGGCCGGGCGCCGACAAACGCGATGGCCGTCGGGCCGGTCAGCAGCTCGTCGAGCTCCAGGCCATGCGCTTGCGCCGCGAGGCGGACCAGCGTGTTCTTGTAGATCTTGTACTCGCCGCCTGCGTTGGACAGCGACCGCCGCAGCTCGGCCAGCGCCGCGACGCTCAGGCCGCGGTACTCGGTGAGCAACGCCGCGTCGGCGTCGTCGAGCTTCTGGCGCACTTCGTCGACCACGGCGACCTTGTCGGCTCTCGGGTTGTCCATCGCACCTCCTTCGGGATCTCGGGCCGGCACCAGCCGACCAAAACGGGAACAGGGTGTCCGCGCGCCGCGAACACCCTGAAGACCTGGCGTTCGCCTCGTCGGGCGGGCTGAGCCCCTTCGACGCCGCTCGAAGCGGCGCACCGGATGTCTGCGGCGAGCAGAGTTCGATTGTGCGGCCGGCCCGAGGGCCGATCCGAGGTGGCAACGCTAGCAGCGTCGCCGGTGGGCAGAAAAAGCGGTCAGGCCGGGGCTTCGACGTCCGGCGTCAGGCGAGCCGGGTCGACCTTGACGCCGGGGCCCATTGTGGAGCTGAGCGAAATGCGTCGCAGGTAGCGCCCCTTGGCCGAGGCGGGCTTGACCTTCTTGAGCTCATCGATCACCGCGAGCACGTTCGCCTGGAGCTGGTCGCCGTCGAAGGACACCTTGCCGACCGGGACGTGCACGTTGCCGTAGCGGTCGGTCCGGTACTCGACGCGGCCGCCCTTGAACTCGCCGACGGCCCTGCCCACGTCGGTGGTCACCGTGCCGGTCTTGGGGTTCGGCATCAGGCCGCGGGGACCGAGCGCCCGGCCGAGCTTGCCGACCTGCGGCATGAGGTCCGGCGTCGCGATGGCCACGTCGAAGTCGAGCATCCCGCCCTCCACTTGGGCGACCAGGTCGTCGGCGCCCACGTGGTCGGCGCCGGCCTCGCGCGCCTCGGCCGCTTTGTCGCCAGCGGCGAAGACGGCGACCCGCACGTCCTTGCCGGTGCCCGACGGCAACGCGACCGTGCCGCGGACCATCTGGTCGGCCTTGCGGGGGTCGACGCCCAGGCGGACCGACAGCTCGACCGTCTCGTCGAACTTCGCCGATGCCAGGCTGCGGACGAGATCGACGGCCTCGACCCCGGAGTGCAGGTGCTCGCGATCGAACCGCTTGGCCCCGTCGACGTACTTCTTTCCATGCGCCATGTCAGGCTCCCTCGTGGTGGTCGGACCGCCGGGCGAGGTCGTCCCGGTCGAGCCCTGGTGGTGGTTGGCTAGCCGACTTCGAGGCCCATGGAGCGGGCTGTGCCGCGGACGGTCTGCTTGGCAGCGTCGAGGTCGTTGGCGTTGAGGTCGGGCATCTTGATCTTGGCGATCTCTTCGATCTTGGACTCGGGCACCGAGCCCGCGCCTTCCTTGCCCGGGTTCTGCGAGCCCTTGGCGATCCCGGCCGCTTCGCGCAACAGCACCGCGGTCGGCGGGGTCTTCAAGATGAAGGTGAAGGACCGGTCTTCGAAGATGGTGATCTCGACCGGCACGATCGTGCCTCGCTGGTTCTCCGTGGCGGCGTTGTACGCCTTGCAGAAGTCCATGATCGCCACGCCGTGCGGGCCGAGGGCGGTACCGACCGGCGGGGCCGGCGTGGCCTGGCCCGCGGGGATCTGGATCTTGACGACGGCCGCGACCTTCTTCTTGGCCATGGATTTCCTTCCAGAGAGCCCGACCGCAGCACAGCGCCGGGGACGGGGCGTTACGAACGAACAGTCGATGCTACGGGGCGGACGGCCCGCGGTGCCAACCCTGGGCCCTCGGCCCGCGCCGAGCCGTGGTCAGAGCTTGGCGACCTGCGAGAACTCGAGCTCGACGGGCGTCTCGCGACCGAAGATGTTGACGAGCACCTTGACCTTGAGCTGGTCCTCGTTGATGTCGACGATCTCGCCGGAGAAGTCGGCGAACGGGCCTTCCTTCACGCGAACGGTCTCGCCGGCTTCGTACTCGAGCCGCGGCCGTCCCCGCTTGGGCTGGATCTCCTCGCCTTCGACCTTCACCTGCAAGAAGGTCTCGACCTCCTTGCGACGCAGCGCCGAAGGCTTGTTGCCCTGGCCGACGAAGCCCGTGACACCCGGCGTGTTGCGGATCACGTACCACGAGTCGTCGTCGAGCCGGCACCGGACGAGCAGGTAGCCGGGGAAGACCTTCTTTTGGGCGACGACCTTGCGGCCGCCCTTGAACTCGATGACCTCTTCGGTGGGGATGGCCACTTCGTAGATGCGGCCCTCCATGTTCATCGAGGAGGTGCGGGCCTCCAGGTTCTGCTTGACCTTCTTCTCATAGCCCGACTGCGTGTGCACGACGTACCACCGACCGGGCCGGTCGTAGGGGCTCTCTTGGGGCGCGGGTGCAGCGACCAGCTCCTCGGCGTCGACCGCGCCGGCCGGCTCGTCGCCCGCGTCGGCCGGCGCCACTTCGTCGGCTTCGGACGGCTCGCCATCTTCGGCGGTGGCTGCGGGTGCTGCGGGCGCCGGGGCTTCCTGCTCGTCGCGCACGGGCGCCGCGGCCGCCGACGGTGCGAGGTCGGGCGCCGTGTCGGCCCCGACCGCGCCGGCGACGGCGCTGTCTGCCTCGGCGTCGGTGGTGGCGACCGGCAGGTCGTCGAGCGGCGCATCGGGCGCGCCGGCGTCGAGCGGCGCATCGAGCGCGCCGGTGTCGTCGGTGTCGGTGGGGTCGGGCGTCAGGAAACTCATTTGAAGACTTTCAGGGCAGCGCGGGTGAAGCCGTAGTCGAGGCCACCGATCATGGCGGTGAGCACCACGATCACGATGAACACGATGATCGAGAAGTTGATGACCTCTTGCTTGGAAGGCCACACGACCTTCTTCATCTCCGCCACGACCTCGTGGCTGAAGGTCCGAGACCAGGCGATCGGGTTCTGGCGGGCTTCCTTGGGGCGTGGCGTGGGCGCGGGGCGGCGCTGACGGGTCGGTTGGCCCTCCGCGTCGATCGAGCCTTGACGCTGGAGCATGCGCTTGGTTTCGCGGTTCATGGCCATTGGGTCGGGATCCTTCGCCACTGGACATCGCCCGGCGCTGGCCGCGCCGGTGCCGCCCCGAAGGTGGGGCAACGAGCGAGAGAGGTCGTGTTGTAGTCGGGAGCAGGGCACGAGGGACTTGAACCCCCAACCGCCGGTTTTGGAGACCGGTGCTCTACCAATTGAGCTAGTGCCCTCGGGGGTTTCGGACTCGCCACGATAGCACCACGCAATCTGGCCCCTTCCGGGCGGCGCCACCGTGGCCGCCCGGGCGCCCGTGGCACGCCGCGGCGCGGCGTCGGCGCTCAGCTGGCGATGCCGAGACGGCCCCGACGGGACCGGCTCACCAGCACCGCGGCCGTCGCCGCGGCGCCGGCGGTGGCGACCGCCACCCCACCGAGGTACGCGGCCCGACGGCCCTGCAAGACCATGCGGATCATGTGGCGCTCACCGGCCGCCTCGACCGCGTCGAGCACATCGGTGAGCAGGCCGGGGCCGGGGTCGACCAGCTCGGCACGCAGCGAGTGCAACGCCCGCAACAGTTTGCGGTACTGGACCAGCTCGGCCTGACAGCGCAGGCAGTGGTCGACGTGCGCCTCGGCCACACGGTCGTACGTCTGCGATCGGTCGACCACACCAGCCAGCGCGTCGCCCAGACCCTCACACTGCATGGCGGTGCTCCTCGTGCGACTCGCCGGCGTCGCCGGGGAGCGGGAACAGGTGCTCGCGCAGCTTGCGCCGCGCCCGGTGGAGCCGCACTTTGGCGGCGGACTCACTGATCCCGAGCTCCGCGGCAATCGATTCGTGCGGCAAGTCGTAGATGTCGCGAAGAACCACCACGGCCCGCAGCTTGGGCGGGAGCGCAGCGAGCGCTTCGCGGAGCTCAGCACGCAACGACGCGGTGTCGGCCCGCAACTCGGGGTCGACCTCGGGACGCAGATCGACAACGCCCTGATCGTCGTTGAGCTCGGCATGGCGGTGACGCTGGCGCTTGCCCAGTTGCGTCGAGGCACAGTTCGCCGTGATGCGGTACAGCCACGTCGAGAACTGCGCGTCGCCACGGAAGCGCTTGAGCCCTCGGTACGCCCGGAGGTAGGTCTCCTGGGTCACGTCGCGTGCATCCTCCTCGTCGCCGAGGAGGCGGAGAGCCAGCGTGTAGGTCTCCCGGTGCGTCCGCCGCACCAACTCCTCGAACGCGAGCTGGTCGCCATCACGTGCCCGCGCGACCAACTCGTCCAGTTCTTCGGGCATCGCCGCTCAGACCTGGCTCGAGGTCGTGGAGTTACGCACGCGTCCGGACCTGTTCGATCAGCGGGTCTCCTTGTGCACGGTGTGGCGCTTGTCCCACCGACAGTACTTCTTCAGCTCGAGACGCTCGCGGTCGTTGAGCTTGTTCTTGACGGTGATGTAGTTGCGACGCTTGCAGTCGGTGCACTCGAGCGTGACGTGCACCCGCTTGTCGTTTCGTGCCATATCACTGGTTCCTGACTAGTTGATGATCTTGGTGACGCGGCCGGCGCCGACCGTGCGGCCACCCTCGCGGATCGCGAAACGAAGCCCCTCGTCCATCGCGATCGGGTGGATCAACTCCACGGTCATCTCCGTGTTGTCACCCGGCATGCAC